>JBOHUQ010000032.1:0-6612 GCA_050734495.1 Candidatus Dormibacteraceae bacterium | reverse complement strand
ATCACGACAATGCCGGCCTGGCGACATGCGGCGGCGAGCCGATTGACACGCTCCACGACCTCGAGTCCGCCGTCAGTGCCTTCGACGAAACAGTTCTGCAGGTCGACATTGAGAAGGGCCGTCCTTTCAGGAAGCACAACGAAGTCAACCATGCTGCGGTTGGCATCGTAATCCGGCCAAGCTCTTGTTGTCGGTAGACGCACGCGGGTCCGAAGCACGCGCATCGGAGTGGTAGCCCCGGGCGGATTCGAACCGCCGATATCAGCCTTGAGAGGGCTGCGTCCTAGTCCACTAGACGACGGGGCCACATCCTGGTGGGCGGCATTGGGGTCGAACCAATGACCTCTCGCGTGTGAGGCGAGCGCTCTCCCACTGAGCTAGCCGCCCCTTGAGAGTCACAATTCTACCCAGCCTCGTACGATTCACTTATGCGGGCACCGCTCGCGGAGCGCCACTGCGTGGCTTGCCAACCGGGCACTGCCCCGCTCCCCCGAGCCGAGATCGACCGGCTGCTGGAGGAGGTCCCCGCCTGGCAAATCGAGGAGGCAAACGGGCAACTACGCCTGGCGCGGGCGGTCAAGTTCAAGGGCTTCGTGCCTGGAGTCGACCTCATCAGCCGCATCGCCGCGATCGCAGAGGCGGAGGGCCATCATCCAGACCTGCTGCTGTCCTACGGATCGCTGACCATCTGGCTCACGACCCACGCCGCGGGAGGCCTCACGGACAACGATTTCATCCTCGCAGCCCGGCTCGACAAGGTCATTTGACAAACTCTTAACCGAGTTTCCTTTGCTTTGTGGGCGACCCCGTGATAGCTTCTTCCGGCTTGATGCACTTCTTCATCTGCTGGTTCTTCCACCAAAAAGAGCGTGAGGTTCTGCTGAAGGGGATCCTTCCCGGGGGGATCGACGCCGTCGTCTTCTGCTGGCGTTGTGACCGGATGCGCGGGCGTGCCGTGCGGGTCCTGCAGATGACCCCGAACGCGCTCCGCGCGTAGCGTTAGGCTCTCTACCGCTCCAGGACGGCTGCCGGCCAGGTAGGCGGCGGTGGTCGCTACGCCGAGAATCGCCCCTGCGATCGCCGGCGACCGAAGGTGCACGGCGGAACGACAGTTCTTTGGACTAGCCCGGGCTTGCGATTTCTTCCGGGATGACGTCCTCGCCGGTGTACGCCGCCGCCTGCATCCGGAACAGTCGCGCGTAGCGACCGTCCAGGCGCATCAGCTCCTGGTGCGTCCCCTCCTCCGCCAGGCTGCCGTGCTCGAGGAAGATGATGCGGTCGGCTCGCCGAACAGTCGAGAACCGGTGCGAGATGTAGACGGCGGTGCGGCCGTGCGTGAGCGAACGGAGGCGCTCGAAGAGGTCGTACTCGGCTTGCGCGTCGAGCGCTGAGGTCGGTTCGTCCAGCAGGAGAATCCGCGCGTCTTCGCGCATGAAAGAACGAGCGAGCGCAACTTTCTGCCACTCCCCGCCGGAAAGGTTGACCCCCGCGTCGAACCATTTTCCGAGCGCGGTGTCATAGCCGTCCGGCAGCTTGGAGATGAGCTCGTCGGATCCGGCCTGCCGGCTGGCGCTGGTCACCGCGGCGCGGTCCGCGATCTCCGGAACATTGCCCAGCCCGATGTTCTCCGCCGCGGTCGCCTGGTAGTCCACGTAGTCCTGGAACATCGCGCCAATCTGGCGGCGCAACTGGCTCGGCTCGAAATCGCGGATGTCGATGCCGTCGATCAGGATACGTCCCTCTTTCGGGTCGTAGAGGCGGCAGATGAGCTTGAAGAGCGTCGTCTTGCCTGCTCCGTTTCGCCCGACCACGGCCAGGGTCTCCCCCGCTATGACGGTGAAGCTCAGGTCGGTCAAGGCGTTCGTGTCGGCGCCTGGGTAGGCGAACGTCACGTGCTCGAACCGGATCTCTCCGCGCAGCGTCTCGGGCACCGCGGTCGGTTGAGCCGGAACCATCATCGAAGGCTCCCTGGCCATCAGCTCGTAGAGGTTGTTCAGATAGAGGTTGTGCTCGTACATGCCCGAGAAGCCGCTGAGGATGCTCTGGATCGAGTTCTGCACCTGCACCGCCGCCTGCGTGTAGAAGCTCAGGTGGCCGACGGTCAGCTTGCCGGCGATCGCCAGGAGCGCGACGTAAACATAGGTGACGGTGGTGACGATGGTGCTTATGTTGCCCAGGGCGAATCCGGTCATATACCGGCGCACGACCTGCGAGCGCTGGCTGTCGTAGAACGCGCTCGCGATGAGCCGGTAGCGATCGATGAAGTACCCGCCCAGGCCGAAGAGCTTTACCTCCTTGGCATAGGAATCGGTCGTCACGAGCGTGACCATGTAATTCATCCGGCGCAGCAGGCGTGAGCCCCAGCGCGCGATGTTGTATCCGCGCCACCCATATCGTGTGTCGGCAATGAACGCGGGGACAGGCGACACGAGGGAGATCGCGGCCAGCAGAGGACTGATCACGACCAGCGCTCCGATCATCGTGACGAATGTCAGGATGGTCTGGAAAAGACCGAAGACGGTCGCGATCATGAGCACCGGCCGGTTGATCGAATCGTTCTGCGCTCGGCGCAGTAGGTCATACGAGGCCGGGTCTTCGTAGAACTGCAGGTCCAGCGACGCGGCCTTCTCCATCACCATCAGCTGGATCCGCATCGAAACCGAGTTCTGCAGCAGCTGCTGGCTGATGTTGCGGAGGGTGTTGAGAAGCGCACTGCCTGCGAAGACCACCAGCTGAAGCACGGCGATGAAGACGACCATCCCCACGCTGGTATAGACCAGGTCCGGCAGCCACGGCACCCCGAGGCCGTTCAGATGGATGCGGTCCGCCCGGTGTGTGACGTTGATCGTCAAGCCCTGTACGACGGAGTTGATCAGCATCATCGAGATGCCGGCCGAGATGACGGGCACGAGCCCGGCCAGCGCAGTGGTGACGAAGAGTGCGATCGTTGTCGGGCGGCTGGCCTCCCAGACCAAGCGCAGCACCTGCGGCAGAGCCGCGGTGGTGCCCGAAACCGACTGCTTGAGGCTCTCCCATCGCCCGCGGAGGTCCTTTGGACCTTCGGGCGGCAGGGGCGGCTCGAGCGTGGGATCGCCGGTAAGACCGCTGTTGGCGGCCCCCGTTTCGGGCTTGCGCCTGCCTCTTCCCCAGCCGCCCCACCAGATCACCGGCCCGTGACCGCCGGGCGGCATCATCCCCATCTCAAATCCAGCTTAACTTGACAGGTCACCCACTACAGTGTAATTATGTAACACATGGATGAAAAAGAGTTCGATTCGATCAAAGGTTGGTTCGCCGGTAGGCTCCCGGACGGCTGGTTCACGGGAACGGAGGTCACCCTGGAGGATGACCAGATCGTGGTCCTCGGGACGCTTCCCGAGCTGAAGAACCTCGGGTCCACGCCCGAAGAGAAGGAAGGCGCCGCGGCCGGCCGCATCGCCCGCTTCCGCGCAGAGACACGCGGAGAGCGGATCGGCATCGCCCAGGAGGCCGAGGAGCGCTTCAAGAAATACGTCACGTGGGGCGCCAAGCTCGGTGGCGTGACCAAGCGATTCAATCCCGGCGGCGGCGGGCGCTCGGGCGGCGACAAGCGGGTGATGATCGGGCGGATGTGGCGGCGCCGGAGCCGGCACGCTCGGCAGGCGGAGTCTCAGTCGCAAGTCTTCTAAGGGCTCACAGAAGCGGCGGCATACAGGCTTCCCAAGTGGCGGCTCGGGATGGTTCTCAGGAGTCGGGTCTTCACGAACCCCGCCTGGGCCGCCATCGTTTCCCATCTCTGATACGTGAATGGGTGAGGCACCCATGGGTTGCCGCGATCGCTCCCGTACTCGACGACGATCAGAGTGCCTCCTCGCCGCAGCATCTTGCGCACCGACCCGAGCACCGGCGTCTTGTCCCTGATGAAATGAAGCGAGTTGGCCATCACGATGCCGTCGAGGTTCGCAAGCGCCACGGGGCGCGTGAAGTCCTCCGAAATGGTCTCGATCGCGACGCCAGGGAATCTGTCGCGCTCGAGACGCCGCAGGGCTCCCGAGTCGCGGTCGACCGCGGTGATGTGCGAGCCAGGGCCCAGCACGTCCGCCAGAGCGAGCGTGAAAGCGCCTTCGCCCGAACCCAGGTCGGCCCAACGCCCGCCACGCTCGGTGACTCCGTCCTCGATCAGCCCGACGAGGTCGGCGTGATTCACCGCGCTCTGGCGACGGCCGCGCGCACCGCCGGGATGACGTCGTTCGCAAACCAGCGGAGCGCATCCGCCTCCTCGAGGCCCCCGATGACGTAGGTGTCCATCCCGTGCTCGACCGTCAGCGAGGCGAAAAGGTCGACCGGCACGTCGGCGCCGGCGTTGAGGACGCGGCGGATCGAACTCGGGTCGCGGCCCGCCGCCGCAGCCGCTTCATCGATGCGCTTGTTCCCTTCCAGCAGGTCCGCCGGCTGCGCGTATCCCAGCGAGGGCACCCATCCGTCCGCCGCCCGCCCGACCAGGGACAGCATGCGGGGCTTGTAAGCGCCCAGCCAGATCCCGATCGGGTGCGCGGGCACAGGTCCCGCGTGGACGCCGGCCAGCTGATAGTACTTTCCTTCGAAACGGACGCCTCGGTCGCCGCTCCACATCAAGCGGATGACCTTGATCGCCTCCTCGAGCGCATCGACGGACTCGCCTCGCGTCCGAATCGGTCCCCCGATCGCCTTGATCGCATCGAAGCTCCCGCCCGCTCCAAGCCCAAGCTCAACGCGACCGTCGGTGAGAAGGTCGAGCGAGGCCGCGGCTTTGGCGAGGATCGCAGGCGGTCGGAGCGGGACGTTGGCGACGTCAGGGAAAACCTGGATCCTCTTGGTCCGCATCGCCATCGCGGTGAGCAGGGTCCACGCATCAAGAAACCGGCTCTGATACGGATGGTCCTGCAGGCCGATCATGTCGAAGCCAAACTCGTCGGCCAGGACCGCGACCGCGAGCGAATGCTCGGGCTGCGCGACAGGCGTGATGAAAACTCCGAAGCGGACCGGGTGTCCGTAATCCATCCCTGACTAGAAAGGGATCGCGGGCGGGGCTATTTCCCTCGGCGGCGGAACAGCAAACGCCAGACCAGGAGCAGGATCACGGCGCCGGCGAACGCAACGACGATCTGGCCGAAGATGCCGTAGCCGATCGAGATGTTCAGGAGTCCGGCGAGCCAGCCGCCGAAGACCGCGCCCAGGATACCGATCACGATATCCCAGAACCAACCCCTGCCCTTGCCCGTGACCACGCGGCTCGCCAGGAACCCTGCGATCAGACCGACCAGGATGAATATCAGGAGGTTTCCCACTGGGCTATTTAATCCGACTTGCCGCGATTCCTTGCTCGGAATCAGAATGAAGCGTCAAAAGGAGGAGATGAATGCCGACCGATCAATATCACGAACCGCCAGGGGAACTGAGCCAGGAGATCCGGACCTTCGCCCGCGTGGTCGCCTCGCTGCAGGAAGAAGCCGAGGCCATCGGTTGGTACGAGCAGCGACTGTCGCTCGAGCGCGATGCGCAGGCCAAGGCGATCATGGCGAATGCACAGCAGGAGGAGTTCAAGCATTTCGCCATGGCCCTGGAGTTCCTGTCGCGACGCAAACCGAAGTGGCGTGTCGTGCTCAAAGACGTTCTCTTTAAAGAAGGCGACATCGTCGAGCATGGAGAAGATGCGGAAGAGGACGAGAAGAACGTCTAGTCAGTGAGGAGCAGCAGTGAGGCAGGCCAGGGAAAGCACCCGCCAAACGCCGCTAGACCGCCTCGACGATCTTGCGGACCAAGTCGATCTCGTCCTGGTTCACCGTATGTCCCATACCGGGGTAGAGGCGGACGGTCACCTGCGCGCCCATGCGCTTCACGACCTCACCCGCGTCAAGCACGCGGTCCGCTCGAATGTGTGGGTCGACGTCACTGCAACCCAGAAAGGCAGGCGTGCCTTCGAAGTCGCCTGGGTAATCGCGCGGGGTGCCGTCCGGGCCGATCAGGCCCCCGCTCAGCCCGACCACTCCACCGTACCGGCGAGCGTGCCGGGCCGCAAACTCCAGCGTGAGGCACGCTCCCTGCGAGAAGCCCAACAGGACCACCCGCTGCGCCGGGATCGTCTCTTCGACCCTGGCCAGCACGGTCTCGACGACCTCGAGGGCCGAGCTCAGGTGAGGCTCGTTGGCCTCCAGGGGTGCGGTGAAGGGATTCGGATACCAGGCGTTGCCCGAAGCCTGCGGCGCGAGATACGCGAAGCCGGGCTGGGTAAGCTCCGCGGCCACGGTCATGATGTCTTCGGCGGTCGCGCCGCGACCGTGAAGCAGGATCATCGCGGCGCGCGCTTTGCCCAGCGGTTCTCCCACTTGGAGCACTGGCGTTCCCTTGTGTGGGGAGATCATCTTCGTCCGTAGTATGACCACGGCGTGAACGGGCTCTTCGCGTACTCCAACCCGCGAGTCATTCATTGGGGACCGGGCTCCGTCGCTGTGCTGGGCGAGGAGCTCGCGCGGTTGCAGGCTCATCGCGTCGCGCTCGTCACCACGCGCTCGCTGGTCGCGGAAGAGCGCCTCCTGAGCGTCGTGCAGCACGCGCTCGGCGACGCGCGAGTTGTGGCGACCGTGGTCGTGAGCC
>JBOHUQ010000031.1:0-7129 GCA_050734495.1 Candidatus Dormibacteraceae bacterium | reverse complement strand
CGTTCCTTGCCTACGTCTCGGTGTTCTTGCTCCTACCGACGACGATCATCACCGTGGGTGCGTTCCTCAAGGGTGACGGCTCGGCCACGCTGTCGAACTTTCAGGATCTTTCTCGGCCGTATGTCGTCAGCGCGACGGTCAACAGCATCTTCCTCTCCGCACTCACGGCGATCGTGGGTGCCGTCTTCGGTGCGCTCGTCGCCTACGCGATTTCGATCGGTAACCCGAACGGGATACTCCGCCGCATCGTCGTGTCGGCGTCAGGCGTCCTCGCACAGTTCGGCGGAGTGACGCTGGCCTTCGCCTTCCTGGCTTCGATCGGGCCCGCCGGCATCGTCTATGTCCTGGCCAAGCAGCATGGCCTGGACTTCTACGCCGGCGGCTTCTGGATCTACGACCTACGCGGGCTGCAGCTCGTATATCTCTACTTCCAGATCCCGCTCATGGTCCTGGTCTTCCTGCCCGCGGTCGATGGGATCAAACCACAATGGCGCGAGGCTGCGGAGAGCCTTGGAGGAAACACGTGGCACTACTGGCGCTACGTGGCGGGACCGCTGCTCGCGCCAGCTTTCCTTGGCTGCACGCTGCTTCTTTTCGCCAATTCTTTCTCCGCTTACGCGACGGCAAACGCGCTGATCAACCAGGGCGGCATCATCCTGCCGCAGCAGATCGCGAATGCGCTCAGCAGCGAGGTCGGCTTGCATGAGCCCGGCTTCGCCAAGGCGATGGCGGTGACGATGATCGTGATCGTGGTCGTGGTCACGGTGCTCTATTCGCTGCTGCAGCGGAGGACCTCAAAGTGGCTGCAGTGACCGCCAGCTTCCAGCGTTCTCGCCGGCAGAAGCTGCAGGTCTTTCGAGCTGTCATATTCGTCGTCGCCGGCCTCTTCTTCCTCGTCCCTCTTTTCGCCATGTTCGAGTTCACGACGCGGGGAAGGCTCTTGACCGATCCGAGGAACCTCGATGCGTGGAAGTCCATCACGACTTATCCCGACCTGGTCGCGGCCATCGTCGCCTCCCTGGAGCTGGCGGCGATCACCTCTCTCGCGATGCTTGTGCTGCTCGTTCCAACCATGGTGTGGGTCAGGCTTCGGCTCCGGAGGCTCAACCGGATCATCGAGTTCATCTGTCTTCTACCGCTTACGATTCCAGCCATCGTGCTGGTCGTCGGTCTGGTTCCGATGTACCTGTGGATGGGAATAAACTTCAGCGACTCCATCCTCACCCTCGCCTTCGCGTACGTGGTTCTCGTCCTGCCTTACTGCTACCGGGCTCTCGATGCAGGGCTGTCGGCAATCGACGTCAAGACGCTTTCCGAAGCCGCCCGCAGCCTGGGCGCCAGCTGGTTCACCGTGATGGTGCGTGTGATCGTGCCCAACATCTCGAGCGCCATTCTCAACGCCTGCTTCCTCTCGGTGGCTCTTGTGCTAGGCGAATACACGATCGCCAACAACCTCCTGTACAACAACTTGCAGGTGGAGATCGCGCAGCTCGGCAGGGCGAACGCTGGCGTTTCCATCGCCGTCTCCGCCGCATCATTACTCTTCGCTTTTGTGCTCCTGGTGCTGCTCTCATTCTTCAACCGCGGCCGGGGGCGGCTGCGCCTTGACGCCCTGAAGCAGGTCATGCGGACGGAGCGCGGATGATGGCCGACCGAACAGGAGTTGAGGTCCGGCTGGAGAACCTGAAGCGAACCTACGGGCCGGTGACGGCGCTAAACGACCTGTCACTCACGATCGCCCCGGGTGAGCTCGTCGCGCTGCTCGGCCCCTCTGGATGCGGCAAGACGACGGCGTTGCGCCTGCTGGCGGGCCTTGAACAGGTGGACGGTGGCCGTGTCGTGATCGACGGCGACGACGTGACGTCGGTGCCGGCGAACAGGCGCGACGTCGGCATGGTGTTCCAGGCGTACTCGCTGTTTCCTCACATGGTCGCGTGGGAGAACGTGGCCTTCGGGCTTCAGATGCGCAAGGTCGGAACCGACGAGCGCAAGCGCCGCGCGCTCGAGGTGCTCGACCTCGTGGGCCTGGCTCCGTACGCCAATCGCTACGCCACGCAGCTGTCGGGTGGACAGCAGCAGCGCGTAGCGCTTGCCCGCGCGCTGGCGATCCAGCCCAAGGTCCTGCTGCTCGACGAGCCGCTGTCGGCGCTCGATGCGAAGGTTCGCTCGCGACTCCGCGACGAGATCCGCCGCGTCCAGCTGGAGGTCGGGATCACGACCCTCTTCGTGACGCACGACCAGGAGGAGGCGCTGGCGATCGCGGACCGCGTCGGCGTGATGAACGCGGGCCACCTCGAACAGCTCGGGCCGCCGACGCTCGTGTACACGCGACCTGCCACCCCGTTTGTGGCCGAGTTCGTCGGCCTGACCAACCGTCTCGCGGGTGACGTGCGCGATGGGATGGTCGACGTGAGAGGCACGCAGCTTCCGCTGGTTCAGCCCAACTCGCCCGCGGGTCCGGCCATCGCGCTCGTCAGGCCCGAGGCGGTGTCGCTCGAGACGGACGGGGAGATGCCGGACGGTCCGCTCGTGGGCACCGTCATCGCGGTGGCCTTTCTGGGCGCCACGAGCCGCGTCACGGTCGACCTCGGTAGCGGCGTCACCGTGCTCGCGCAGATGCCCACGTCCACCGCCGCCAGCACCCCTGCGGGCACGCGTGTGCGGCTTGCCTTGCGCAACGATCCGGTCCTCATCGCGAGGGAAGAGAAAGCCGCGGTCGACGCGTGACGGCGCCCGCTGTGGGCCTCACCGCGGAACGCAGGCTCGGGGCGGGCGCGGTGCTGGGCGCCGGCTCGCGCGCCCCGTATCGGGCGGTCGCCGAGCTCGAGGGCGAGCCGCATCTCGTGAGGCGAGAGCTCGTCGGTGATTCGCGCCCGGGTCCGGTTGAGCCAGAAGGATCCATCACCACGATCGCGCACATCACGGACCTTCACGTCACCGATGTGCAATCGCCGGCCCGCTTCGAGTTCGTCAACCTCGAATGGGAGGACCCGCGTTTTCGCGAGCTGCTGACCATGCAGCGGCCCCAGGAGGCGCTCAATGTCCACGCGATCGACGCGATGATCCGCACCATGAACGGGATCGAGGGCGGCCCGCTCACCCGCAGCCCCATCGGTCTCGTGGCGATGACGGGCGACTCGGTCGACAACACTCAGCGCAACGAGCTGGACAACTTCCTGGCGCTGCTCGATGGAGGGACGGTCCAACCCAACTCGGGCGGCCCAGGTTACGAAGGAGTGCAGGCGGTTGATTGGCCGGGCGACATCTGCTGGAAGCCGGACGGCGCCGATGACGGCGACGTCTTCCGCCGGGACCTGGGCTTTCCCCACCTCCCGGGCCTCTTGGAGCGTGCGATCCAGCCCTTTCAAACGGCTGGCCTGAAGCGCCGCTGGCTGGGGTGTTACGGAAACCACGAAGAGGTCTGCCAGGGTGTCGGCGTCGTCACGCCGGGCCTGGCGAGAGCGATGGCCGGCTCCCGCAAGCCGATCGCCCTGCCTGACGGCCTGGATCGAGAGACCGCCCTCGAGACATTCGTGAACAGACCGGAGTACTTCATGACGGGCTCATTTCTAGAGGTGACGCCCGACGCCTCGCGCCGGCCGATCACGCGAATGGAGTTCGTCGAGGCGCACCACCGGTCCGGACGGCACGGGTTTGCGGACCAGAACCGCAGCGACGGCACGGCGTACTACGTTCATGACACGCGGCACGTGAGATTCATCACGCTCGACACCGTCTGCGCCGCCGGTGGCGCCGATGGGAGCATCGACTCACCCCAGCTCTACTGGCTCGAACGCAGGCTCGAGGAGGCGCACTCGTCGTTCCGGTCGAGAGACGGTTCGACGGTGCGCACTCGACACGACGACAGGCTCGTCGTGGTCCTGTCGCACCACGGCCACGACATGCTCTCGAACCCGAGGGCGCCGGAGCGCCGCGCTGAGCTGCTCGAGCTGCTGCTCCGTTTCCGGAACGTGGTGTTGTGGCTCAACGGTCACATTCATGGCAACCGGATCACTCCGCGACCCGGGCCGACGGGCGGCCACGGTTTCTGGGAGGTCACGACGAGCTCGCTGGTGGATTGGCCGTGCCAGGCCCGTCTCGTGGAGCTGTTCGATGCCGGCGACGGCTTGCTGGGAATCGGGAGCACCATGGTCGACCACGACGGCGCCGACCTTGCCAGGCTGCATCGCGAGCTTGCCGGCAACGTCCCGTTCAACGGCTTCGATTCGTGGCGCCCGGGAAAACCGGCCGACCGCAACGCGATCCTCCTTTTGCGGAAGCCCTTCTGAGGGAGTATTGTTGCGTGGAGCGCTACAGGTGCGTATGGTGCTACATGGAAGAGAGAGTGGTGGTCGGGCGGCGCTTGTCGCTTATCTACGGCGTCCGCGCTACGAGGTGTTGCCGACAGAGGACGTCGAAGGCCTGGTGACAACACATGTCCCGACCGAGGTCACGATCACCATCACGGCGTCGCCGCGGCGCGGCATGGAGGCGACGACCAACCTTGCCGAGCGTCTTTCCAGGCAGGGTTACACGGTCGTCCCGCACCTCTCCGCGCGGCTGATCCGCGACACCGCACATCTGCGCGAGATCCTCGGCGCGCTCAAGGAGGTGGGCATTCGCGACGTTTTCGTCATTGCAGGCGACGCGCGTGAGCCTGCGGGAGAGTTTCCCGATTCGGTTTCGCTCCTCGACGCGATGATGCGGACTGGCCAGGACCTCGACGACGTCGGAGTCTCCGGCTATCCGGAAAGCCACAGCTTCATCGACGATGACATGACGATCCAGGCGATGTGGGACAAGCGGCGGATCGCGACCTACATCGTGAGCAACCTCTGCTTCGACCCGCGAGTCGTGAAGCATTGGGTGGGCCGCGTGCGGCGTCGCAAGGTCGAATTGCCCGTCTACATCGGCATGGCGGGCATCGCCGACCCCGCGAAGCTCCTTCGCATCTCATCCCGGATCGGAGTCGTCGACTCGGCGCGCTTCCTGCGCGGGCATTCGAACTGGTTCCTGCGGATGATGCAGCCGGGCGGTTACAGCCCGGAGCGTTTTGTCAGGGGGCTCCTGCCCGATATCGCGGCGCCGGAGCGCAAGGTCGCCGGCCTGCACGTGTTCACGTTCAACGAGATCGAGCCGACCGAGCGGTGGCGCCAGGAGATGCTGGCGCGCGCGGCCTAACGGTTGCTGAATCAAACAGGACGAAGGAGGAGCATGGCCGTCACGTTCTCATCTGACCTCGACATCGCGCGCAAAGCACGCCTGCTGCCGATGGCGGACATCGCGGCGCGCATGGGCATCGGTCCCCACCTCCTGGAGCCGTACGGGCACGACGTCGCGAAGATCAAGCTCGACGCGATCGCCGAGCTGGGTGACCGCCCGAAAGCGAAATACGTCGTCGTCTCAGCCATCACGCCCACGCCGCTCGGCGAGGGTAAGACGACCACCACTGTCGGCCTGGGGGATGCACTGGGCCACATCGGCAGGCGCGCTACCGTAGCGATCCGCCAGCCGTCGATGGGACCCACGTTCGGGATCAAGGGCGGCGCCGCCGGCGGCGGCTACAGCCAGGTCGTGCCGATGGAAAGGCTGAACCTGCACCTCACCGGCGACTTCCACGCGGTCACCGCGGCCCACAACCTCCTCGCCGCCATGATCGACAACTACATCCACCACAGCCTGCGGGACTTTCCGATCGACCTGCACAGCATCACCTGGCGCCGGGTGCTGGACGTGAGCGATCGCGTGCTGCGCAGCGTCGTCGTCGGCCTCGGCGCCCCGGAGGACGGCGTGACGCGCCAGACGGGCTTCGATATCACCGCCGCCTCCGAGGTCATGGCGGTGCTGGCTCTCTCGACCTCCCTCCAGGACATGCGCAAGCGTCTCGGGCGCATGGTGATCGGCCTCGCGCGCGACGGAAAGCCCATCACCGCGGACTTCCTCCACGCGGGCGGCGCGATGACCGTGATCATGCTCGACGCCATCAAGCCCAATTTGCTGCAGACGATCGAGAACACGCCGGTCCTCGTCCACGCGGGCCCGTTCGGAAACATCGCGAACGGAGCGTCGTCGGTGCTGGCCGATCTCATCGGCATCCACGGCGGCGACTTCCTGGTCACGGAGGCCGGCTTCGGCGCAGACATGGGTGCGGAGCGGTTCTTCAACATCAAATGCCGGACCTCCGGCCTGGTCCCGGACGCCGCGGTGATCGTCGCCACCGTGCGAGCGTTGAAAGCTCATTCCGGCAAGTACCGGGTCGTGGCCGGCAGGCCGCTGCCGGCCGAGCTCCTGATGGAAAACCCCGACGACGTGCTCGCGGGCGCAGCCAACCTGCGCAAGCAGGTCGAAAACATCCAGGTCCACGGCGTCACACCGGTGGTCGCGATCAATGCGTTTCCCGGCGACCATCCATCCGAGCACCGTGCCATTCGCGAGCTGGCCGAGCACCTCGGTGTGAGGTCGGCGGTCTGCAACAACTTCGTCGAGGGCGGAAAGGGCGCCACCGAGCTGGCCGAGATGGTGGCCGCCGCCGCCGATGAGCCCAGCACGTTCAACTTCCTGTATCCGGATGCAGCGAGCCTGCGCGAGAAGATCGAGGCCGTCGCGATGCGCATCTATGGGGCACGCGGCGTCGAGTACGACCCGGTCGCGATCCGGCAGCTGGATGCTTTCGAGGCGAACGGATTCGGCCGCCTGCCCGTCTGCATCGCCAAGACCCACCTGTCGATCTCATCTGATCCGAAGCTCAAAGGAGCGCCGGCCGGCTGGGTCCTGCCGGTGCGCGAGGTGCGTGCCTCAGTGGGCGCGGGCTTCATCTATCCGATCTGCGGCGACATGCGGACCATGCCGGGCCTGCCGACCACCCCGATCGCCGCGAGCATCGACATCGACGAGAACGGCGAGATCGTCGGCCTCAGCTGATTGGTCCGAGGCTTCCGCGGGTACCAATTCAAGAATGAAGACCCAGTCGATCGCGGCGAAGACAGGGGTGGGCGCCGTCGAGCTTGCGGTCACGGACCGGGAGCGGGCGCTCCGGTTTTACCGTGACTATGTCGGCCTGACGCCTCTGGACTCGGACGGCCCGGAGGTCCACCTCGGCGCCGCCGGGCTAGAGCTGGTGGTGCTGCAC
>JBOHUQ010000030.1:0-6613 GCA_050734495.1 Candidatus Dormibacteraceae bacterium | reverse complement strand
CTTCGACTCTGCGCAGATGGTTTTCTCGGCTCAGCGAAGGTGGCCGGGTCGTGGACGACTTGCAGAAGCGGCCATGGGGCGCGTCCGATGGGCAAGTCATCGATCGTTATGGGCTCCACTGGCTTATCGGTTTCGAGGGCGAAGAAAGCGAGTGAATTGCTCGGAGGGGCGGTCGCACGGCGTGACGGCTACGCTTGGCCGTATTTCATTGGCTGAGGATGTCGACCAGCGATTTCATTGGCGCCGAGTTCCAAAGTCCAGCCCACGTCAGCTCATGGAAAGCTCCACTGCAGCTTGGTTGTGCGGCCGCGACGGGATGGCAAACGGCGATCACCAGGTCAGGCGCATGGCCAACGTTCGGATCCGAGGACTGTCTGACTAGCTCTGCTGGTTGGTGATGGCGTAGCGCATCGCATTTTCGAGTGACATGATGCGCCCGCGTGCGCGTCCTTCATCGAACTCCCAACCCTGGACCCTGTCGACATAAGACCTGTACTCGTCCATCGCGTCTTGAGTTGTTATGCGAGGCTCACGTTCTGCGATGGCCTCAAGGGCGCCCCACAGCACTCCCGCGCGAACTGCGGCCTGGCGCAGTGAAGCGATTGCAGCGCCGGCCGCGAAGATATAAGGCATGTTCATGAGATCGCTCACGGTCCCGATCGTCTCGGCCGCGGAGAGGTAGTCACGCTCAGCCTCATCCACCCTGCCGGCGGCGATCAGGTTCTCGGACGCGACCGCCAGTGTGACGCCGGTGAACCACACGAACCCCGCCTGTTTCGAGAGCGCCGCGCTCTCGTGGGCTAGCCGGGCTCCGCGAGACACATCGCCTCGCTGGAAGGCCGCATGGGCCAGGACATAGAGCGCAAAGCCTTCGTCGGCAACATTGCCTTGCTGCCGCGCCGCATCTAGGGACTCCGATGCCATCCGGACGCCCAGTTCGACCCGCCCTTGGCGAACGACCGAAAAGGCGAGGCGACTTTTCATCTGGGCGACGTGATCGGCGTCATTCGCGAGCTCGTAGGCCGCCAGAGCCTTTCGGTAGTAGGGCTCGGAAAGGTCGTGACGGTTCTGTAGATCGAGCGCCGCCGCGTGAAACCTGGAGATGTGGCCCTTCCATTCGGGGGTCAGGTCTTGTCCGGCGCTCTCGACAATGCGCTCCAGCCGATCAAGGCTTGCAACGGGGTCGTTGGTGATCCAGTACATCTCGGTTTGGACCAGCAATCTCAGGCCATCGGCCGCGTGACCCGCCGTTGTCGCCCACGCCAGCGCGACATCGAGGTTCGGTCGCTCAGCCTGTGCGATCTCAGTACGCGGAGCACCTGGACTGTCCTCGCTCAGGTTGGCGGTCGCGAAGAGTTCGACCAGATACTCGAGCAAGCCGCGGAGAACAAACTCGCGGTCATTCGCTCCGAGCCGCTCGGCCGCAAATTCGCGAATGGTCTCGAGCATGGTGTATCGTCCCGAGTCCGTCCTCCGCACCAGGCTCTTGTCGATCAGCGGCTGCAGAAGCTCTTGGGTTGCGCCCCCAACCCGCTCCGAAGCTTCGAGGGTCCATCCGCCGCGAAAAACCGAGAGCGCCGCGAACAGTCGCTGCTCCTGGGGAGCCAGCAGGTCATACGACCACAGGATCGTCGTTCGCAATGTCCGGTGGCGGATATCGGCGTCCCGCTCGCCTGCGACGAGGTCGAGGCGTTTGCCCAAACGTTTGAGAAGCTGCGCCGTGGTCAGCAAGGAGATCCGCGCGGCCGCGAGCTCGATGGCCAGTGGCAGATCGTCGAGTCGCGCGCAAAGTTCCTCGAGGACGTGGTCGGCTACAAAAGTGGGATCGATCGCTCGGGCCCGCGCCACGAACAGCTCTCGCGCCTCAGCTCTCGCGAGCACCGGCACCGGGTATGCCTGCTCGCCTCGCACTCGGAGGCGCTCGCGGCTGGTCACTAGCACATCGAGGCGTGGACAGGCACCTAGGAGGCTGGTGACGTCCGGGGCCGCAGCGATCACATGCTCGAAGTTGTCGAGCAGGAGGAGTAAGCGGCGGCTACCGATCAGCTCCGACGCGGAGCCCCCGCCGAGCGTCACACCAATCGCCGGCATGACATCGGCCGGCTCGGCAACGTTTACCAGTGGGACCCACCAAACTCCATCCTCGTAGGCGTCGGCCGCCCTGCCCGCGACATTGAGAGCGAGGCGTGTTTTCCCACTCCCGCCGGCGCCGGTCAAAGTCAGCAGTCGGATGTCGTCCCGGGCAAGCAGCGCATGCAATTCGGCCGCTTCCCGCGCTCGGCCGATGAACGGCGTAAGCGGCACGGGAAGATTTGTCGCGAACAGCGTCCGTAGGGGCGGAAATTCGCCCTGTCCAAGCTGGTAGATCCTCGCTGGCGCCGACAGGTCCTTGAGGCGGTGCACGCCGAGATCGGTGAGATCAGCCCGGCCTGCCAGGTCATGGGTTGACTGCGAGATGAGGACCTGCCCGCCATGCCCGGCCGCAGCAATGCGTGCAGCTCTGTGGACGTCGATGCCGACGTAACCGTCCGCGGTGACAACGGGCTCGCCTGTATGCAGTCCCATGCGGACTCGCACCGGCCCCTCAGCGAGCAAGCGTTGGGCTTCTTCCGCTGCGGCGACCGCGTCCGATGCGCGCGGGAACGCCGTGAAGAGAGCATCGCCCTGTGAGTCGACCTCGACGCCGGCGTGCCGGCCGAATACCTCTCGTAGGATCCGGCGATGGTCCGCCAGGCGTTGGGGATACGCTTCTGGATGCTCCTCGAGTAGCCGCGTCGACGATTCGACGTCGGTGAATAGGAAGGTCACCGTGCCGCGCGGCAGGCGGTCCATATATAGCTAGGATGATGATCCGGTCAGTGGGCTGGGTATCAAGAAGGAGTTCGCGGTGACCAGCAACGCACGTGGGCGCGGACGCATCGTCGGTAGCCTGCGATTGCAGGACGGCGCGGGCGTGGTCCGCATTGAGGATCGCTACGACACGAGCATCGACGACCTCTGGGCCGCGATCACGGAGCCCGGCCGCCTGGCCCGCTGGCATGGCCGGGTGGAGGGCGACCTCCGGCCGGGCGGAGAGTTCCGCATCTTCATCGAGTCAGACGACTGGGAAGGCACCGGGCGCATCGAGGCGTGCGAGCCCCCTCGGCGGCTCCGAGTCACGACTAGGGAATCGGACGTTTCGTGGCGGAAGGGTCGAGGCGCGCCGCCGTTCGACGAAGTCGTCGATGCCACGCTGACTCCGAATGCTGATCAGACAATCCTGGTTGTCGAAGTCCGCGGCTTGCCGCTGGACAGGGTCGCTGCCTATGGCGCCGGGTGGCAGATCCATGCCGAGAATCTCGCGGCATACGTCACCGGGCGAGAGCGCGCCGACAGCGAGAAGCGGTGGGGCGAGCTCGTGCCCAAATATCAGGACCTGGCGTCCAAGATCAGATGATGTTGCCGAAGGGGTCCGCCAGGTGCCCGTGATCTCAGCGAGGAGGCGAAGTGCGCCTTGGGTCATTCGCGACGCAGCAGCCGGTGTCGGGCGCCACGATGGGCGAGTCATTGGGGACTGTGAGCCCGGAATTGACCGCTGGGCGATGACGGCTCTGCCAGCCTGGGCCTCCGGCGACCTGCGGACCAGCTGCTTCAGGTTCATGGCGGACGCCGTGAGCAAGGCTTGGATCTGCATCTTGCCGCGGCCGCGGAATTGAGCGCTGCCGAACCCGTGCTGCTCTTTCGCGTGCGCGAAAACCCGTTCACTAACCGTCTTGCGGCGGCGCAGCAGGCTCTGCGAGCGACGCTTCCGGAGGTGCACCTTCATCGCCTCATACCGCTCAATCTCCCAGCGTCGAGTGATGGAGCGGTCGCCCCGGCCGGGAGCACACTTGGCTTTCAGCGGACAGTCGCTGCAAGTACCCCGCTTTGGCCTGTAAACGACGCGACGCTTCTCAAACGCCAGCGTTTTGTGACCCAACTCTTTGCCCTCGGGGCAGATGTAGAGGTCGCGCTCGGGGATGTATGTGAACTGGTCAGGATTCAGTCCGCCTGAGCGATTGAGGACCGGCCGCATTGCGATGGTGGGTTGGACGCCGAGCCCCAAGCAAGCGTTCCAGGTCGCGTCGCTTGCGTAACCGGCGTCGGCGACGAGCTCCCGCGGCGAGCGGCCCAGTTTGAGCCGATGTTTGGTGAGCATTCGGACGACCGCCTGCGCGTCGCCCTCGGTGGCAGGGCGAACCTCCACCGCCGTGATGATCTGCGCTTCGCCGCCGTCCACCCTTAGGACGGC
Source organism: Candidatus Dormibacteraceae bacterium (assembly GCA_050734495.1). Taxonomy (GTDB): domain Bacteria; phylum Chloroflexota; class Dormibacteria; order Dormibacterales; family Dormibacteraceae; genus Palsa-870. The sequence continues at coordinate 2,343 of JBOHUQ010000030.1, read as the reverse complement.
AAAACTCGGTCTGAACGTGCTGGCGCGTGCATTCCTTCCGCTGCTATCGTCTCCCGGTGCTCGGTGCGCTTGTCGCTGTGCTTCGGTCGCGTCGCGACCTAGTCCTCGAGAACGCGGTATTACGCCATCAATTGCAGGTGGCTCTCAGGACCAACCCCCGGCCACACCTGCGCCAACGTGACCGGATTCTCTGGGTCTGGCTGTCCGACTCTGGCCCGGTCGTTGGCAGCAGCACCTCGCCATCGTCAAGCCGGCGACAGTCATCGGCTGGCACCGCAAGGGCTGGCGGCTTTATTGGGCCTGGAGATCGCGCATCCGACTGGGACGTCCGCGCCTCACCCAGGAGATCCGCGAACTCATCGCCGAGATGTCGCGTGACAATCCCCTGTGGGGCACGGATCGCATTCGCGGCGAACTCCGCAAGCTCGGAATCGAGGTCAGCAACCGATCCATTCGGCGGTATCGCTGGCGAACTCGTCGACCGCTTGGCACCCAGAGCTGGCGCACCTTCCTGGTCAATGAGCTGAAAGGCATCTGGGCAGCCGACCTCTGCACGGTTGAGACCCTGGGCTTCCGCACTCTCTATGTGTTCTTCCTCATCACCCACGACCGGCGAGAGATCATTCATCTGAACGTGACAGCCAGCCCGAACGCGACCTGGGTCTGGCAGCAATTGATCGATGCCACGCGGTGGGGGAGGCAGCCCACTCATCTGATCCACGACCGCGACGCGGTCTACGGTAAGGACTTCGGACCCAAGCTCGAGGCCCTCGGCATCACTGACATCCGCACTCCCGTTAGGGCTCCCAATGCGAACTCGGTGGCGGAGAGGTTCGTGAGAACCCTGCGTCAGGAGTGTCTCGACCACGTGATCATCGTCAATGAGCGGCACCTTCTCCAGGTGCTGGAAGAGTTCGTCGAGTATTACAACTGTCACCGGCCGCACCGGAGCCTCCGAGTCGAGGCACCTATGCCAGCGGCGGCAGCTTCTAGATATGGACCGGTGGTATCACGCCCAGTTCTCGGTGGACTCCACCACGTCTACGCTCGGGCGGCATAAGCAGTTTGAGCCTGGTCCCACGGCCGTAAGACGATGATCCGGGCGCCGAGGTCATGCTCAATCGCGCAGCACTGATCGTTCGGTACAAGCCGCCGTTCATCGATTGGATCAACTCCGCCGACCCGTCCCTTAGCGCCCACGTCTTCACTTCGGCTGAGGTCAACCAGGAGCACACCGTGTACCTGCTCGAAGTCGAGGATGAGCGCGGGCTCGCCCGATGGCTAGCCCGCCATCACAACGAGTTCTTCGAGGGTGAGCTGAGCGGTTGGTACACCGACCCGAAGCTGTGGCCTAAGGACAGGTCGCTCAAGGTCCTGCAGGAGTGGTGTTCATTCGAACTGCATTCCGTCGTAATCGATGTTGGCGACTCTCCCCTCGAAGACGATGACTTCGAGGAATGATTGCGCGAGAGGATGGAGTTTTGCCGTCCTTCGGCAGATGGCTGACGACCACCTGGAACTCGAAGTTGCCTATTGCGTAGGAGGGGTGCTATCGCCGCTCCTGAGCAACATCTACGGCCACGCCCTCGACGCTCTCTGGACGAAGGAAGCAAGCCACCTCGGCAAGATCATCCGCTACGCGGATGATCTCGTGATCCTGTGCCGGACCGAGTCCGACGCGAAGCAGGCCTACGCATGGCTCCAGAGGACAGCCCAAGCTCTTCATCTCAAGGTGCACCCTGACAAGAGTCGGGTTCTGCACGTCGGTGACCGGGGCGGACGGCTTCGACTTTCTGGGGTTTCACCACCGGATGGTGATGTCGCCCAAGTACGGCAAGCGATTCTGCCAGCCGATTCCATCGCGCCGCGCGATGGCGAGTGTGCGGGCCAAGATCAAAGCGATCACGGCTCCACGCCATTTACTGAAGCGGCCCATGCATGAAGTCGTGGAAGAGCTCAACCCGGTCTTACGAGGCTGGGGCAACTATTTCCGTTGGGGAAACTCGACCCGAAAGTTCGCCCAGATCGACAGCTACGTCCACGAGCGCCTTGCATTATTCGACAGCAAGAAACGCAATCAGAGAGGGCGGCGCTGGGCTCAGGTGCACACCTACGCGTGGTTCAAAAGGCTCGGGGTGCATCCGCTCGCTGGGACGATTCGACGGCCAACCGCTGCGACAGCATCTGCGTGAACACCGTCGGAAAGCCGGATGAGGGCAAACTTCATGTCCGGTTTGATGAGGGGCGGCTGGCAAGGCGACCTTCGCTGAACCAGTCGCCTACTCTCCTCCCGTCCCCCCGACCATTCCTGTCTCAAGACATCGAGGAGCGCGGCCGCTGCTG
>JBOHUQ010000029.1:0-1728 GCA_050734495.1 Candidatus Dormibacteraceae bacterium | reverse complement strand
TCACCAAGGACACGACGCACCGAGCGAGCAGTGACCATTCAAACAAGTCAGGAGGCTGGCACAAGCCCCATCGCAGTGCTGTCCGCCCGCCCGGGGAGTCGACCACCGATCAACCCAGCAGAGGAGGGCCGATGGCAGTAGCCAGCATCGCACACGCACATGTCTCAGTACGCGTCATCGTCGGCGTCGACACCCACAAGGAGAGCCACGTCGGGCACGCCGAAGACGGGCTCGGCCGCGACCTCGGTCACCTCGAGGTCCCGACCACAGCTCGCGGCTACGCGTCCCTGCTGGCATAGGCAAAGGACTTCGGCGACGTCGCTGCATTCGGGGTGGAGGGGACCAGCAGCTACGGCATCGGACTCGCCCGATACCTGCAGAGCCAAGGCCAGCTGGTGCTTGAGGTGATTCGACCCGGGCGTCAGGAGCGCCGCTTCCGGGGCAAGTCGGATCCCATCGACGCGGAGGTGGCGGCCGCCGCGGTTCTCTCCGGGAAGGCTCGCCACCTGCCTCGCGCCTCGGCGGAAAAGGTCGAGATGATTCGGGCTTTTCGTATTGCAAGAACGTCTGCAACCAAGGCCAGGACCCAGGCGATCAACGCGATCAAGGCTCTCGTCGTGATGGCTCCCGAGTCGCTTCGCGACTCGTTGCGGGAGCTGTCAACTGCGCGCCTTGTTGCCACCTGCGCACGTTTTCGCATTGGTCCAATCGTCGACCCGACCACGGCCATCAAGGCGGGCCTCAGGTCTCTGGCAACGCGCTACCAGACCTTGCAGGCAGAAGCCCTACACCTGGAGAGGCAGATCGACCAGCTGACCTCAGCCACCGATCCTCTGTTGCGGAGTCGCTTTGGCGTCGGCCCGGATACGGCGGCTGCGTTGCTCCTGGCCGCCGGCGATAACCCTGCCCGTCTTCGCTCAGACGCTTCCTTCTCTATGTTGTGCGGTTCCTCGCCGGTGCCCGCCTCTTCCGGTCAGACCAAGCGGCATCGCCTTAATCGTGGAGGTGATCGCCAGGCAAATGCAGCCCTCTATCGGATCGTGATGACCAGGCTGCGATGGCACGACCAGACGAAGAGCTACATGCGACGTCGATTGAACGAGGGGAAGTCAAAGCTGAGGTCATCCGTTGCCTGAAGCGCTACGTCGCCCGCGAGATCTACCAAGTCCTGACCGCGCCTCGCGACCGCCCTTGACGTCCATAGGAGGATCCTTAAGAAAATACAGGGCACCCCGCTCAGAGCTGGACCACCGTTTCAACATGTGTCCAGCTGAGATCCCCAGAAAGGGATGGCGTGGGGGAAGACTTGGGAATAGACTGCGCACGGGTATGGCGCACCGCAGCCCGATCCATCTACTTATTCTCCTAACCGCGGTTTTGGCGGCTGCATGCAACAGCAGCAATCCAGAAGATCCGCTGCCGAGGTTCTCGGTGGTCCAAGGCTCGGCCCTTTGGGGCACTTGTCAGACGGTGGAAGTCGTCCTAGTGCCCGATAACAGCCAGCAAGCCGGGTCTGAATGCGATGCATCTGCATCGCTTCGCAATGACGGCGGGTCGAACTTGGCATCTTCGGTCGCCGCTCTCCGTAACACGGCGTATGGCTTGGTGACGATCGCGGGCATTAGCGAGGGCTGTACTGTCAATCTGCAATTCGTTTCTCACGGGAAGACCGAGAACTTGCATTGCACCGTCAGAAAGCTGCTAGGGCTGGGCGCGATTGATACCAGC
>JBOHUQ010000028.1:0-90043 GCA_050734495.1 Candidatus Dormibacteraceae bacterium | reverse complement strand
GCGCTGCCTAATCCCAGGCGGTCGTATGCGAGGTCCGTGTGCTCCAGGCCGGACCATGGATCGAACGCTTCATCAAGCTTCATGCCGATTCGCGACATCACTTCAGGTTCTTTCTCCAACAGCTTGCGAAAGCCGGCTTCGTCACCGTCCATGGCCCGCATCGCCGCCTTCTGCACGATGAGGTAAGCATCTTCGCGCGACATTCCGCTGTCGACCAGCGCCAGCAGCACACGCTGCGAGAACACGACGCCACCGCCGACGTCAAGGTTGCGCAGCATCCTCTCCGGGCGCACCTCCAGGCCGCGCAGGACCCTCGCCATCTCCTGGGACATATAGTCCACGGTGGCGCACGCATCGGGAAAGATGATCCGCTCAGCGGACGAGTGGCTGATGTCGCGTTCGTGCCACAGCGCGGTGTTCTCGAGCGCGGTCACAAGGTGCCCACGCACCACGCGCGCCAGCCCGCAGACCCGCTCGGTGAGCACGGGGTTGCGCTTGTGGGGCATCGCCGAACTGCCCTTCTGCTCCTTGCCGAACGGCTCGAACGCCTCGCCGATCTCAGTCCGCTGCAGATGGCGGATCTCTGTCGCGATCCGCTCCAGTGTTCCGGCGACCAGCGCGAGTGCCGCGATGAAGCTCGCGTGCCGGTCGCGCGCGACGACCTGGGTGGAGACGGAGTCGGGACGAAGCCCGAGCTCTGCGCAGACGTACTCCTCCACCTTCGGGTCGATGGTGGCGTGCGTCCCGACCGCGCCGCTGACCCGGCCGACCGCCACCTCATCGGCGGCACGCGCCAGGCGGTCCTGCGACCGAGCGAGCTCCGCGACCCAGCCCGCCACCTTGAATCCGAACGTGATTGGCTCGGCCACAACGCCGTGCGTGCGGCCGGCCATCAACGTGCGGCGGTGGCGGATCGCCAGCTCGGCAGCGGCGTCGCGCACCGACGCAAGGTCGCCAGCGATGAGGCGCGCCGACTCGACCAGTTGCACAGCCGTCGCGGTGTCGTTGAGGTCCTGGCTCGTCATCCCCATGTGGACGTAGCGAGCCTCAGGCTGGCCGATGGATTCGTTGAGGACTGTGAGGAAGGCGATCACGTCGTGACCGACCCGACTCTCCACCTCGGCGATCTTCTCGGCGTTGAAGGTGCCCTTGCGGATCTTCGGAAGGGCCGAGGGCGGAATGCGGCCGAGGGTCGCCCAGGCCTCGCATGCGAGAACCTCGATGCGGAGCCACAGCTCGAGTCGGCGCTGGTCAGACCAGACCGCCCGAATCGCAGGCGGAGAGTATCGCTCGATCAAGAAAATCGCCGGCTCCCAATGATCACCGGGGGACGGGACGATTATACGGTCGGAGGCATGGAGCAGATCTTGTAGACCCGAAGTCCATGGGCCCAAGATGCTGTGGGATTGGGCTCCTGCGCGGACCGGCGCAGGTCCCCGGCTCGATAATCAAGCCCTTTATGGCCAAAGCTCGTAACCACCTCTCAAAGGCGCCCGTTTGAACCGGCGCAGGCTGAACTGCCAGTGAGCGACACGTCCCGCGACGACGAGCGCGAGCTCGTCGAGCAGGCGAGGCGGGATCCTCGCCAGTTCGGGGCGCTCTATGACCGGCATTTTCAGCAGATCTACCGGTTCGTGTATTCAAGAGTGAGAGAACAAACAGCGGCAGAAGACGTCACTTCCGAGATCTTCATGAAGGCTCTGAAGGCCATGCCCCGGTACCAGGACACGGGGCGTCCTTTTGCTGCCTGGCTGTACCAGATCGCCGTCAATGCCATCGCGGATCGCTACCGGACGATGCGCCCGTCGCAGCCGCTCGACGATTTCCACGACCTCTCCGTGGCCGGCCCGGCCCTCGAGGACCTGGCGGCTCACCGAGACGAGCTGCGCCGCATCTGGGGCTTGGTCGAGTCGCTGCCTCACCAACAGCGCACCGCGCTGGTGCTGAAGTTCCAGGAGGACATGAAGATCGAGGACATCGCGGTCGCGATGGGCAAGTCGCCCGGCGCGGTGAAGCTCCTCATCCATCGGGGCGTAAGCCGGCTGCGCGATGACGCGGACTCGCTGAGGCCGGTCGAATGAACGGGCGCCACGACCCGGAGCTCGACGACGTGCTGCAGGACGAGGAGCTGCGGCGCCTGGCCGGCTTATTGACCTCGACCCTGCGGTCGGAACCGCCGCTTGACGACGCGTTCCGTTCCGGCCTGCGCCGCCAGCTCATGCAGCACGCCTGGGAGATGGGCGAAGGCCGGCCGTCGCTTTGGCGGCGAATGTTCGCGCCTCCCGGGTTGGCCTGGGTCGGCGCCACCGCCGGGCTGGTCTTGATTGCGAGCATCGTCATTTTGAATTCGATTCAGCCACCTGGCATTTTCCAGCAAGTCGTCGTGCAGAGCCCGATCGACGGCAGCCGCGCCGTCGCTCTCCAGCAGGCGATCCTGGTCAAATTCAACCAGCCCATGGATCACCCGTCCACAGAGGAGGCGGTCCAGATCGCTCCGGCCACGACCGTGACCTATTCCTGGTCGTCGAACACACTTGCCGTGCAGCCGACCAGTGGCATCCTGGCGCCCAACACTCAGTACCTTGTCACCATCGGCCCCGGCGCCAAGACCGCCTCGGGGCAGTCGCTGAACGCGGCGCAGACGATCACGTTCGTCACGCAGCCGCCTGCCCCTCCCACTCCTTCACCTTCGCCCACGCCGCGCCCACCATCCGCGCCATCGTCATTGCTCACAGGCGAGCATGAGCTCGCGCCGCTGGGGGGGAGCATGGCCACCTCGGAAGTTCAATGGTCGGCCGATTCGTCGACGGTCTACTTCGTCAACTCGAAGGGGGCGCTCGATGCGGTCCCGGCAAAAGGCGGCGACGTGAGCGTGGTCGCGCCTGACGGCGTCTCCTCTCCGGCGATCGCGCCGGCGGGCGACCGGCTCGCCTACATCCGCGGGGCCAAGATCGAGGTCCTGACGTTTGCGGCCGGAACCACCGCAGACCTGGCTGTGACGCCGGTTCCGACTGTGGTGGGCTGGGCTAAAGACAAGGTCGTGTGGGCGACCGCCGACGGTGTTTACACACAGGCCGCCGGAGGTGCACTGCGGCTCGCGGCCATTCCAACCACAGGCGCCGCCAAGATCCTGTCCCTCGCGCCTGATGGCACTCACGCCGTGTACCTCCAGGGCCAGAACCTCTTCCTGCTCGACCTGGCTTCGGCCAAGAGCGCGCAGCTCGGACAGGAGAACGCCGCATTCTTCGGATGGTCGCCAGGCGGATCCCAGGTCATGTATTCGGGCGCTGACGGCAACATCGCGATTTCGGATGTGCAAGGCAACAGCGTCGGCTCGGTCGCTGTAGGGAACGCAAGCTGGTCGAGCCAGGACGCGATCCTGCTGGGAAGCGAGACCGACCTCTACCAGGCCCATCCCGACGGCTCGAACATGACGAAGCTGGCCAACGGAACCTACCGATTGCCGATGTGGGCGCCGAACGGCACCGCGTTCACCTTCTTCCGCGGGGGCGTCCTGTGGACGGCGACGGCTCCGGCGCTGCCGCCGCTGCCCAGCGTGCTGGACCAGGCGACCGCCGTCGTCAACTCGTTCATGCAGGCGCGACAGAAAGGCCAGGCTGACCAGGCCACCGCATTGCTCGACACCAACGGCAAGCAGGCATACGCGACCGGCGGGCTCAACCTCGTCATCAACGGCGACCCGTTCTTCTCGCGGTTCTACGTCCTCACCCAGGCCGTCACCGGCACGCAGCCCGACACCGCAACGTTCGTCGTCCGGCTCGTGCTGACGCACGGCAAGCTCGACGTTGCGGACTACGAGGAGACGCTGACCGTCGTCCGCGACGCCACGAGCAGGCAGTTCCTCATCGACCAGGCAGCGGCCGGAGCCCACCGCGACCTGGGCAAGGGTGCCGAGGTCGTCGGTGTGGTCGTGGCGGCGGACAGCATCCAGGTGACGTTCGACAGCGACCTCGACCCGGGAACCGTGACGGATGCTGTGCATGTGCTCGACTCGAAGGGCAAGCAGCTCGATACAACCGCGACGTATGCGAACCGGACAGTAACGATCAGCGGCCTCGACTTGAAGCCTGGGGCTCAGTACAAGCTGGTGGTCCTGAACCCGCTGCGCGACGTCCTCGGCCACAACATCGCGGCGGAGTACGACCTGCAGCTGGTGGGCCCGATCGCGCAAAACAAGGCGGACCACAGGAATGGCGGCGTGACGGCCTCGCCGGTCCCGGCGTCGCCAGGCGCGAACCCGAGCCCGAGCTCAAGTCCCAGTTAGATCAGCTTCAGGGCTCGAGCCGTGCGGCTCAGCGCGGTGACCGACCCCGAGTGCGCGATCTCGCCGCTCATCGCGGCCTCGAAAGCGTCCTGGAACGGAAGGCGAAGCACCTCCATGTCCTGTTCGTAGGACTCCGGGTTGCGCTCCGCCGCGGTGATCGATTCAGCAAGGAACATGTGCGCGCGCCCCGTCAGGAACGCGGCGCCGTGGACGGTGCCGAGAGAGGTGTAGCGGGAGGCGACCAGGCCCGTCTCCTCCGCCAGCTCGCGCCGGGCGCACTCGAGCGGATCCTCGCCCTCGTTGAACGTCCCGGCCGGGACCTCCCAAGAGGACTCGTCCCATGCGTGCCGCCATTGGCGAACCAGCACCGTGTCGCCGTTGGCGAAATACGGCACGACGAAAGCCGAGTCCGGGTTGGCCAGCACCGTGTAGACGGCTTCCACGCCGTCGGGAAGCCGGATCACGTCCTCACGCAGGGCAAACGGTCCCGAGCGACCCACGACCGCACTCGAGACGACCTGGAACGGCCGCCCGTCGTTGGGATGGCCGAGCCGGGTTATTTGCTCACCACGGCGGCAACCGCGGCCGCGGCCGCCGCGATGTGCCGCGGATCCGGACCGTAGTCGAAGGGCGAGATGTCGCCGGCCAGCTTGCGGGCCTGCTCGACGAGGTCCGGATGGTCTTCGATGAAGCGAGTGCTCAGGTTGCCCGACCGGAAATCCGGGCTGTCGAGGATGGCGCGGTGGTAGCTGATGGTCGTGGCGGGGCCGACGACGACGAACTCGCGCAGGGCGCGAGAGGCACGCGCGATCGCCTCTGCGCGGTCGGCGCCATGGACGATGAGCTTCGCGACGAGTGAGTCGTAGTTGGGCGGCACGTCCGACCCAGGACCGAAACCTGAATCGACACGGACCCCCGGACCCGCCGGCGCAACCCACCGGCTGATCCGCTTGGGGTTGGGCAGGAATTTGCGGACCGGGTCCTCGGCGTTGATGCGCATCTCGATGGCATGGCCGTTCCACGTCACATCGCTTTGCGCGAACCCAAGCTCCATGCCCGCGGCGACACGGATCTGTTCCTTGACCAGGTCGATGCCGGTGACCGCCTCGGTGATCGGATGCTCGACCTGAAGCCGTGCATTCACCTCCAGGAAGTAGAAGTCACCATCGCTGAAGATGAACTCGACGGTCCCCGCATTGACGTACCCCGCCGCTCGGGCAGCGCGAATGGCGGCGTCGCCCATCGCTGCCCGAAGCTCGGCATTGACGGCCGGAGACGGAGTCTCCTCCATGATCTTTTGGTGCCTACGCTGGATCGAACATTCGCGCTCGCCGAGGTGCACCGCGTTGCCGTGGCTGTCGCAGATGACCTGGATCTCGATGTGTCGCGGCTTACGGATGTACTTCTCCAGGTAAACGGTCGGGTCGCCGAAAGCAGAACGAGCCGCTTGGGCGCTGCTCTCGATCGTCGACACCAGATCCTGTGCGGACTCGACCACCTTCATTCCGATGCCGCCTCCGCCGCCGGACGGCTTGACCATGACCGGGAAGCCGATTGCCTGAGCAGCGGCCAGGGCGGTCGACGCGTCGACCGGACCGCTGCCCGGGGTGACTGGGACGCCGTGAGCCACGGCCAGCTGGCGCGCCGCAACCTTTGAGCTGAGCGCGCGCATCGCCGGCGCAGGCGGGCCGATGAAACGAATGCCCGCGGCGTCACACGCATCGGGGAAGGCGGGCTTCTCGGAGAGAAACCCGTAGCCCGGGTGAATCGCGTCCGCGCCACAGTCGTGCGCGACCTTGACGATTCGCTCGAGCTGCAGGTACGACTCGGTGGCGGGCGCGGCGCCGATGTGATGGGCCTCATCCGCGTAGCGCGCGTGGATCGCGTTGCGATCGGCGTCGGAATAGACCGCCGCGGTTGGAATGCCGAGCTCGCGACATGCGCGCATGACGCGGATGGCGATCTCGCCGCGATTCGCGACCAGGATTTTGTTGAAGAGCTTGGTCTTCATCTTTCAGCAGACGTCCCTTTGCTTCATCGATCAACCGACAGCGAGCAGCGGCTGATTCGGGCTGACGACCTCGCCTTCCTTCACGTAGACCTCGCTGACGCGACCCGCGACCGTCGTGACGATGTCGTTCTGCATCTTCATCGCCTCGAGCACGGCTACCACGTCGCCCAGCTTCACAACGTCGCCCGCTTTCACAGGGAGCTTGACGATCAGTCCCTGCATCGGCGCGATCACGGTGCCGTCCCCGGTGCGGGGCGATGGCGGTGCTGCCGCGGCCGGCGCCGCCCCTGAGGCGAGCGAGACCGTCATCCCCGAGCCCGTGACGCGCACCTTGAAGACCTCTCCCTCGACCTCCACCTCGAACTCGGCGGTCGAGACGGACGGGCCCGCCGGAGGATCCAATGCCGCAGCCGGCACTGGCGCCGGATCGGCAGCCGGTGCCGCGAGCTCTGCCACCGGCCCAGGCGGTGACTTCTCCGTCGCTGGCGCTGGGGGCCCGCTCAGGTATTCCGGCGCGAGGCTCGGGAACATGAGGTGGATGAGGACGTTGTCGTCGCTTGGCTCGAAACCCAGCTTTCGGACCTGCCGGCGGCTGTTCTCCACCTGCGGCTCCAGGAGGTCCGCTGGGCGGATCGTGATCGGCTCTTCGCGACCGAGGACCAGCCGCCGCAGCTCGTGGTCGGCGGGCACAGGCGGGCGCCCGTACAAACCCTGCAGATAATCCTTCAGCTCCTGCGTGACGGTGGCGTAGCGCTCGCCACCGATCACGTTGTAGACCGCCTGCGTCGCGATCACCTGGCGGACAGGCGCCACAAGCGGGGGATATCCGAGCTCGCGCCGCACCCGGTTCGCCTCCTCCATCACCTCGGAGAGCCGCCCTCCTGCCCTGTGGGCGGCGAGCTGGTGGTAGATGTCCTCCAGCATCTGGCCCGGCATCTGGTAGCGGAGGATGCTGGCGTCGACCCGGTCGGCGAAGGCGCTCAGGTGTTCGAGGTGCCGGCGCTTGAGCTCCTCGACGTCGTGCTGGACGTCCCACATCGTGTCGAGGTCGAGGCCGGTGTCGTACTCACCTCCATGGAGGGCCGCGACCACGCTTTCGGCCGCAGGCTGCGAGGCGCCCCAGGCCAGCGGTGAGATGGCGACGTCGAGGATCTCAGCGCCGGCTTCGACGGCGGCCATGTACGCCATCGGCGCCATTCCGCTCGAGCAATGCGAGTGGACGTCAATGGGGACCTTGACCACGCTCTTGAGCGCACTCACGAGCTCCCAGGTCGCCTGCGGGCTGAGGAGTCCGGAGGTGTCCTTGATCACGATCTCTTCGCAGCCCATGTCGGCCAGGCCCTTGGCGAGCGAACCCCACAGCTCGATGTTGTGAGCCGGCGAGATGGCGTAGCTGAGCGCCCCCTGCACCTTTCTCTTGGCCTTGAGAGCCTCGCCGATCGCCGCCTCCATGTTGCGAAGATCGTTGAGCGGGTCGAAGACCCGAAATACATCGACGCCGCACTTCACCGCATGCTTGACGAAGAGTTGCACGACGTCGTCTGCAAAGTTGCGCTTGGAGACCAGGTTCTGCCCGCGAATCAACGCCTGGATCGGGGTGTTGGGCGTGACCTTGCGCAGCTTGCGCAGGAATTCCCACGGGTCTTCACGTGCGCGCAGCTGCGTCTCGAAAGTCGCGCCGCCAAACGCTTCCATGGCGGCAAACCCGATCTTGTCCATCTTCGCGGCGATCGGGATGATCTCGTCGCTGCGCAGGTTGCCTCCAAGCAGCGATTGCTGCGCGTCGCGGAAGGTCGTGTCGACCAGTCGGACGCGGGCCTTCTTCTTGGCCATCTACCCGGCCAGAGCCGCCCGCTTTTCGGCGTGGCGTCGCTCGATCGCATCGTCATTCAGACCAAGGATCCGGGCCGCCAACCAGGCCGCGTTCTTGGCTCCGGCTTCGCCGATGGCCACGGTCGCGACCGGGATGCCCGCCGGCATCTGCACGATGGAGTAGAGGGAATCGACGCCGCCCAGATGTTGCGTGGGCACCGGCACTCCGATCACCGGTAGATCGGTCCAGGCCGCGACCACGCCCGGAAGGTGCGCGGCCCCGCCCGCCGCGGCGATGACCACCTTCAGGCCGCGCTCGCGGGCCGAGGAAGCCCACTCCATCACGCCTCGCGGATTGCGATGCGCGGAACAGACCTTGACCTCGTGCTCGATCCCAAGCTCGTCGAGGACCCTGATGCACGCCTCCATCAGCGGCAGGTCGGACTTGGAGCCGAGGATGACGCCGACGACTGGGCTCAACTAAACGGCCTCCTTGGCTATATCGCTCCTGAAGAAAGCCCCGTCGAATCGTACCCGGCGGGCCCCGGCCAGCGCCTTCTCGCGGGCCGCGGACACCGTTTCCCCCAGCGCGACCGACGTCACCACACGGCCGCCGCTGGTCACCAGGCCGCGACCGGGCTCAAAACGCGTGCCGGCGTGGAAGATCAGCACGCCCGGTGGCATCTCGGCCAGGCCGCGAATCGGTAATCCGGTCTTCATGGTCGCGTCGTCGGGGTAGTTCCCGGACGCGACGACGACGCCCACGCAAGGCTGAGGGTCCCAGCGCGGGTCCGGGAAGTCCGCCAGCGTGCCCTTCGCGGCAGCCAGCGCCATGGCGACGAAGTCGGTCCGCAGCCGCGGCAGCACGACCTGCGCTTCCGGGTCGCCGAAGCGGGCGTTGAACTCGATCGTTCGCAAACCCTCGGCTGTCAACATCAGGCCGGCGTAGAGGACGCCTCGGAACTCGTCCCCACCGTTGGAGAGTTCGAGCACCGCCGGGCGAAGCACACGATCCAGCACCTCCTGGACCAGGGTGTCGTCGACTGATTGCGGCGGTGAGTACGCGCCCATGCCACCCGTGTTGAGACCTGTATCGCCGTCGTGGGCGCGCTTGTAATCGCGAGCCGGCGCGAGCGCAACGACCTCCTTGCCGTCGGTGATGCCAAAGACCGACAGCTCGGGTCCTTCGAGCAACTCTTCGACCACGATGGTGGCGCCGCTGCGGCCAAACCGGCCCTCGACGAGGATGGCGTCCACCGCGGCGTCCGACTCTTTGACGCTTCTGCACACGATCACGCCTTTACCCAGCGCCAGGCCATCTGCCTTGACGGCAACCAGACCTGCGCGGTCTCGCGCCCATGCTCTGGCCGGCGCGGGTTGGGTGAAGACCTCGAAGTCGGCGGTCGGGATGTTCGCGCGCCTCATCAGGGCTTTCGCGAAGGACTTGCTCGACTCGATGCGCCCGGCGCCGCGGTTCGGGCCGAAAACGTTGAAGCCCGCGTTGCGAAGCGCATCACCGACCCCTGCGTCCACCGCCGACTCCGGCCCCAGAATCACGAGCCCGAGGCGCTCCTGTTTGGCGAAGTCGACGATGCGGACGACGTCGGCGGCGCCGAGCGCCACGTTGCGAGCCATACCCCCGGTGCCGCCGTTGCCAGGCGCGCAGTAGACGCGCTCGACGAGCTCGGACTGCACGCATTTCCAGACGAGCGCGTGCTCGCGAGCCCCCGACCCGACCACAAGGACCTTCACGGGGCGGTCGGCGTTACTCCCACTCGATGGTGCCGGGTGGCTTGCTCGTGATATCGAACACGACCCGGTTGACGCCTTTGACCTCGTTGACGATCCGGTTGCTGATGCGCGCCAGCACCTCGTACGGCACGCGCGCCCAGTCCGCGGTCATCGCGTCCTCGCTGGTGACCACGCGCACCGCAACCACGTTGGCATAGGTCCGGTAGTCGCCCATCACGCCCACGGTCTCGAGCGGAGTGAGCACGGCGAACGACTGCCACACCTGGCGGTACAAACCGTTGCGCTTGATCTCGTCGACCACCACCCAGTCGGCGTTGCGCAGGATCTCGAGGCGCTCCGAGGTGACCTCACCGAGACATCGGATCGCCAAACCAGGTCCGGGGAACGGCTGGCGGTAAACCATCTCCTCGGGCATGCCGAGCTCCAGCCCGACCGCCCTGACCTCGTCCTTGAAGAGATAGCGCAAAGGCTCGATCAGCCGGAAGCGCAGGCCGGGAGGCAGGCCGCCCACGTTGTGGTGGGTCTTGATCTTGGCGGCGGTGGAGGAGACATCGGGTGCGGTCGACTCGATGACGTCCGGATAGAGCGTGCCCTGCGCGAGGAAGTCGATGTGACCGAGGCTCGTCGCCTCAGCCTCGAAAACCGAGATGAACTCGCGGCCGACGATCCGCCTCTTCTGCTCGGGATCGATCACGCCTCGCAGCTCGTGCAGGAACCGGTCGGTCGCGTCGACATACCGGATGTCCATGTCGAGGTTGCCGTGCATCACCGCGAGCACTCGCTCGGGCTCCTCCTTGCGCAGCAGGCCGTTATTGACGAAGACGCACGTCAGCTGGTCGCCGATGGCACGGTGCACGAGAGTCGCCGCGACCGCCGAGTCGACGCCGCCCGACAAAGCACAGATCACGCGGCCGCCGCCGACCTGGGCGCGAATGCTCTCGGTGGCCTCCGCGATGAACGAGCCCGCGGTCCACGACGCGTCGCAGTGGCATACGCCGTACAGGAAGTTCCGCAGCACCTCTCGCCCGCTCGGGGTGTGGACGACCTCCGGGTGAAACTGGATGCCGAAGATCCCGCGACCGTTCGTGAAGGCCGCCACCGGCGAGTTGCCGCTCGAGGCGAGCGAGTGGAACCCCGGCGGCAGCTCGCTGACATGATCGCCGTGGCTCATCCAGACCGGCAGCTCCGCGTTCAAGCCCTTGAAAAGCAGGTTAGGCTCGCGCACCGCAAGCAGCGCTGGGCCGTATTCGCGAGCGTGCCCCGGATCCACCTTGCCACCGAGGTGATGCGCGATCAGCTGCATCCCGTAGCAGATGCCGAGCACGGGAATACCCGCTCGCAGAGCCTCAGAGTCGACCTGCGGTGCGCCGGGTTCGTAGACGCTGGCGGGCCCTCCGCCAAGGATCAGGCCCGCCGGCGCGCGCTGGGCGAGCTCGGACCAGGGAGTCGTACCGGGCACCAGCTCGCAGTACACGTTCGCCTCGCGCACGCGGCGCGCGATCAGCTGGCTGAACTGGGATCCGAAATCCAGGACGAGGATGGTCTGGCCCCGCGCACCGCCCTTTACTGCTTCGCGGTCCTGGGCGGCCGCTGCGGTCATGCTCAGGTCAGCTCTTCCCCATGCCCACGTGCTGTGCCTGCTGGAAGATCTTGCCCTCGGAAGTGATCGACGGTGCGACCACCATCTCCACGTGCTGGAACTCTGTGATGTCGTGCGCGCCGCACACGCCGAGCGCGGACCGAAGCGCGCCGGCGAAGTTCTGGCTTCCGTCGTCGACTCGCGCGGGCCCGAGCAAGATCTCGTGGAGCGTGGCCTTGGTGCCGACGTGGATGCGCGTGCCGCGCGGAAGGTTGGGGTCGGGCGTGGCCATGCCCCAGTTGAAGCCGCTCGACGCGGACTCTTCAGCGCCCGCGAGCGGAGTGCCGATCATCACGGCGTCCGCGCCGGACGCGAATGCCTTGCACACGTCTGCGCCTATGCGCATGCCGCCGTCGGTGATCACGGCCACGCGCATGCCGCCCCGGCGCATGTGCTCGTCGCGGGCCGCGGCCACGTCGGCGGTGGCCGTCACCTGCGGAACGCCCACGCCGAGGACGCCTCGCGTCGTGCAGGCGGCGCCGGGACCGACTCCCACGAGGATGCCGGCGATGCCGGTCTCCATCAGCTCGAGCGCGGTCTCATAGTGGACGCAGTTGCCCACCACCACGGGAATGTCGCACGCGCGGACCAGCTTCTCGAAAGACAGCTGGTGGTACGACTGAGACGAGTGGCGAGCGGTGAGAACCGTTCCCTGTACGACGAAGACGTCGGCGCCGGCTTTCTGGACGACCTCGGCGCGCTCCTCGGCGCGAGCGGGAATGGTCGAAACCGCGCATGGCACGCCCGCGGCCTTGATCGCTTTGATGCGCTCCGCTATGAGGTTCGGCTTGACCGGCTCGCGATACACCTCTTTGAGCAGAGCGTTGATCTGCGCCTTGTCCGCCTCCGCGATCCGCTTGATGATCGGAGCCGAATCCTGATAGCGCGTGTGCACGCCGTCGAGGTTCAAGACCGCAACGCCACCCAGCTTTCCCATCGCGATCGCGAACTCGACGTCGACCACTCCGTCCATGGCCGAGCCCCAGATCGGAAGCGGCAGCTTGAAACGCTCGCCCATTGAAAAGGAGATGTCGACCTCGTCAGGATTGAGCGTGACGCCGCCGGGGACGAGGGCTACCTCGTCGAACCCGTACGCGCGACGCGCCCGCCGGCCGATCCCAATCTCGAGGCCAGACTGCTCCCCGGGAACCGTTCCGCGGGTTTCGAGCCGGCTCTGGTGCAGGGTGTGTTTACTCCAATGGTGGCGGGGTTCGCTGAATTATACGGAATGCACAACGACTGCGTAACGCAGTCGACCTGGCTGACATGAATGTGATCCGCATAAACTTCTAGTCGTGTATCGGACGCTCGAGTACTTGCGCGGAATCTCAGCCGACGACGTTGCGAGGCTTCGGGCGCGTGGCATCCGGCATACCAATCAGCTTCTGCACCGCACCTCGCTCGGCATCGATCGCGCGGGCCTCTCGAAGAAGACGGGCATCAGCACCGACCGGTTGTTCGAGTTCGTAAACCAGTGCACGCTGCTGGAGGTTTCGGGCATGGACCACTTCCTGCCCGTCATCCGCCGCCTTGGCATCGAATCGATGGGCGACCTTCGCGCGCAAGACGCGCGCGCGCTGCACGCCAAGCTGGTCGAGGCGGTGGGGCTCGCGGGCGCGCCGAGCTCGTCCGACGTCCAGTACTGGATCAGCCAGGCGACGGCGCTGGACATCGTCGAAGCCCCGGAACCAAAGGCCCTGCTGCCGGTCATCAGCTAGCTCCATAACCGCTGAGGCAGAAGGCATGCCCGATCCCAACGAAGCACCGCCGATCAAGCCATGGCAGGTCAGGGTCGCCTCCGAGAGACGAAGGAAACAGCGCCGCGCGGCGGACCAGCGCGATACCCTGGGGCGCTTGACAGTGGCAGCGACGGTGGCGGCGGTCGGGTTGAACGCCGCGTTGTTTCTGCAAACCGGCATCACCCAGCTCGGCCCTGCCGGGGTGGACCAGGCGATCCTTGCCGTCATCAACGTGTTCGTGCCCGGCACCGGCCTGCGGCCGCCGGCGGAGGTTCCCAGTCCCTCACCAGGTCCAACCGTTGTGACCACCGGCGGTTCGTGATCCACCGCGGGGCGGTCGATCGATGATTCCATCGCCTAGCCCACTCTGGTTTCTCGACCGCAGCGCCGGCGAGGTGACCTTGCTCCTCATGAGCGCCGTGGTGATCCTGGGAATCGTCCGGTCGGCCGTTCCAACCGGGTTCCCGTTCCTCGTGGAGGGCGCGCACATCAATCTCGCGCTGCTCACGGTCGCGTTCGCCGGCCTCCACATCGTGGCCGCCGTGCTTGATCCATTCGCGCGGATGGGACCAATCGACGCACTGGTGCCGTTCGTGTCTGTATACCGGGGTACGTGGGTTGGTCTCGGGGTCATTGCGGGATATGTCTATGCCGTGAGCGTGGCGATCAGCTGGCCGGCGCGGCGGTTTCCGCGCGCCACCTGGGTCTGGCTGCACCGTGGCATGTACGTCGCCTGGATCCTTGCCTTGCTGCATTCGCTCGGCACGGGCTCGGATGCCAGAAACCAGCTCTTTCTCCTGCTCAACGTCGCCGCTGTGGCGGGTGTGCTGGTCGCCTTCCTCGCTTTTCGCGTGGCGGAAGGCTGGAGCGCGCTGCCGCCGGTGTGGGCGGCCCTGGCGGTTGTGGCGGTGCTGGTGACGGTTGGAATCGGCGTTTGGGCGGTGGAGGGTCCGTTGCAGCCGGGCTGGGCGCGCTCGTCGGGCACTCCGCCGGATTTACTGCGCTCCCGCTGAGTCGCCAGATGGCCGTAAACCTTTAGAGGAAGACACCTCGCCGGCGCTTCAGGTTGTCGTAGATGCCCTGCTGGATCGTGTTGCGCACCTCGTCGGCGAGGGCCATCACGAGGTTGTTGTCGTCGGCTGCCTCCGGCGGGTGCTCCTCCACGTGGATCGGCTCGTGGAACTGGATCCGCCACTTGCTGGGCAGCGGGATCATGCCGAGCGGGCCCAACCACGGCCACGTCGGGGTGATCGGGAAGTAGGGCAGCCCCAAGAATCTCGCCAGAGGGGCGAAGTCCGCGACCATCGGATAGATCTCCTCCGATCCGACCACCGACACGGGAATGATTGGCGCGCCGGACCTGATCGCGGTCGCGACGAAGCCACCGCGTCCGAAGCGGCGAAGGCGATACCGATCCTTGAAGCTCTTGCCGGTACCTCTGACGCCTTCGGGAAACACGAGAACCAGCTCGTCGCGCTCGAGCAGCCGCCGTGTGTCATCGGGGTGCCCGACCGTCTGCCCTGTCCGGCGCAGGAACCAGCTGAGCATCGGCATCCCCATGAAGAGGCTTGCCACCAGAGCGCGGACGTGTCGTGGGTGCGGGTGCTCCGCGAAGACGGCTGTCTTGATCATCGTGCCGTCCCACGGCAGCACGCCGGCGTGGTTCGAAACGAGAAGGGCTCGGCCGGTCGCCGGGACGTTCTCGATGCCCGTGGTCTCGACGCGCCAGTAGTCTCGGTACAGGACCATGAACACCGACAGAAACGACTCGGTCCACTGCGGATCGAAGCCGAACTCGTCGACCTCGTAGTTCGCTCCGCGGCGCATGAGCTCCTGCTGCCTGTACATGAACTGAGCGAGCCGCATGACCCGATTCATGTCAATCACGTCTCGCCCGGTCACCTGGCGAAGTCGCGCCGAAACGTCGGTAAGGCCCTGGAAAGCAAATAGCGGAGCCTGTCGCTGCAGGCGTTTGGCGGATTTGGCAAGGCGCTCGCCCGTGGTGGGCTGAACGATCTCCGCCGGCCTGCTCTGCTTGCGCCGCTGCTTCGGTGTTTTCGCCTGGATCATCGATGCGCCTCGAGGACCGCTTGGGCCGGCTGCCCGTTGCGGGCGTTGCGCCGCCGGCGCTGAAGATAGACCTGCAGCTCATATTCCCTCGGGGGCGACGGGGCCTCGATCACCTCGAGCGTCTTGCCCCGGGCGAGTGCGTCCATCACTGCGCGAGAGGTGTGCTCGGGCCTCCAGCCGAACTCGGTTTCGAGCTTCGAACAGTCCATCACGGAGCCGAACGCGATCACGTCAGCAAGGTGCGCCTGGAGGTTCACGTGAGCGATGGCTCGCAGGCCGAGGCGCCCGATCCAGCGTCCGTAGGGAGGCAGGATCGGGGCCGGTGTTCCGCCCATGATCGCGATCGCCTGGCTCAGGAGGACAACGCCCTTCGCCGCGACGTTGAAGACTCCCGGATGCTGCCCGAGCACAGCGCAGACGATGGCCTCGGCCGCATCGTCTTCATGCAGCAGCTGCAGGCGCGGGTCGAAGCCGGCGAACACCGGCACGATCGGCAGCGAGAGGTAGCGCGCAAGTGTCGTGTCCTCGCTGACCCGGAACCCCAGACGCAGCACGCTGACCTGGCATGACTCGTGGCGCACCGCAAACTCGCTGACCAGCTGCTCCAGGTCGAGGAGGTCGCGCGTGACCGAGGATACCGGCCGCTCGAGGTTCGTCATCTCTTCCGAAAAGAACGAAGGATCGCTGGCGCCGGCGCCGTAGATCGCCTGGCTGGATTTGAGGATCAGCCTGCGGACCCGGCTGGAGGGCGCGGAACAGCCGGCAAGGACGTTCATCGTCCCGATCACGTCGGCCTCATGGATCGAGCGCTCGTCGCGAGGCGAGTCGACCATGACCGCGAGGTGGACCACCGTGTCGACGTTCAGCCGGCGGATCAGCTTTCCGATCGCGACGTGACGGGTGTCGGCGTGGACGAAGTCCATCTCCTCGAGCGCGCTGATCGGATCCTTCAGGTCGCACCCGAACAGGTGGGGCACATGAGGCGCGAGCCGCCGCGCCACCTCGGCGCCGAGACGATTGGACACACCCGTGACCAGGACGCGGTTGGGCGGGGGAAAGGTCATGCGCTCCCAATCTAAACCAGTGGAGCTTTAGCCCGGAAATCCCCCCGCGCTTTTAGGGATAGATCCCGCGCACCGTAGTTGCGTTGGCCACCCGCTGGACCGCCAGCGCGTAGGCGGCGAGGCGCATGTCGATCCGCTTGTTGACCGAGGTGTGGAGGACCTCGTAGAAGGCCCGAGTGATGACGTGATGCAGCTTGGTGTTGATCTCCTCCTCCTCCCAGAAGAAGGCCTGCAGGTCCTGCACCCATTCGAAGTACGAGACGATCACGCCGCCCGCGTTGGCGATGATGTCCGGGACCACGAGGATGTTCCGGTCATGCAGGATGGGGTCGGCCTCGGGCGCGATCGCCGCGTTGGCTCCTTCTGTGATCAGCCGAGCCCGAATGCGGCCGGCGTTCTCACCGGTGATCTGATCCTGCACGGCGGCGGGCACGAGCACCGTCACCGGCAGCTCGATGATCTCGTCGTTGGTGACGTTGTCGGCCTTTTTGAAGCCGGTGACGCCACCGCGAACTGTGCGGTGCTCGGCCAGCGCCCCGAGGTCGAGGCCGTCGGGGTTGTAGACCCCACCCCTCGAATCGCTGACGGCGACAACCTTCAGACCGGCCTCGGTGAGCAGGCGAGCCGCCGAACGGCCGACCTGGCCGTAGCCCTGGACCGCCACGGTCGGCGTCTCCTCGTCGACGTGTAGGTACTTCAGGCCTTCGAGCGTCAGGTAGGTTGCGCCACGACCAGGCGCGTCGGTGCGACCTTCGGAGCCACCCACGTCGACCGGCTTGCCGGTGACCGACGCGGTCACCGAATGACCGGAGTGCATCGAGATCGTGTCCATGATCCACGCCATCACCTGCGGGTTGGTACCCATGTCGGGCGCCGGGATGTCCTTCTCCGGCCCGATGAGAATCGCGATCTCGGTCGCGTAGCGGCGGGTCAGGTGCTCGAGCTCGTTCTGCGACAGCTTGCCGGGTTCACACGCCACTGCCCCCTTGGCTCCGCCATACGGAAGGCCGACCGCGGCGCATTTCCAGGTCATGAGCATCGCGAGGGCCTTGACCAGGTCGAGGGTGATGTCCGGGTGATAACGAATTCCACCCTTCGCCGGCCCGCGGCTGATGTTGTGCTGCACGCGCCACCCCGTGAAGACCCTCACGGAGCCGTCGTCCATGCGGACCGGGAAGTGGACGGTGAGCTCGCGCTTGACGTCCCGCAGGCCGCGCCGGGCGTCGTCGGAGAGTCCAATCACGTCGGCCGCGTCGTCGAACCGCCGCTGTGCGGTCTGAAAGGCCGAGGCGCGGGTTTCGACCGCCATTCGGCCCACGATGGTACTCCTTACCCCACGAACTCCGAGCCTGAAGCCGTGAGTTCGTGAGGACCTGGAGCCGATCGCATCAGTCGCCGCACAATTGGGCTGGTATGTTTCGCAGGCAGCTGCTTAGCGTCGGTGCGGTGGCGGCCGTCGCCCTCGTCATGGGCTACCTCGTCGCGGGGCAAGTCAAGGCGCAGCTCCTGACACCCTCGAACCAGGTCGCCCGGTACCAGGCGCTGGTCCGGAGCGTGCAGGACCTCGAGGCGACCAACGCCCGATCCCGGCGGCAGATCGCGGCTCTTCGAGCCCAGATCGACGCGCTGGAAACCGACGCTGCGGGGCGTTCGGCCGCGACTCAAGCCCTGCAGAACCAGGTCGCGGACCTCCGCGCACACGCGGGCCTGACCGCCATGCACGGCCCAGGAGTGACGATCGACCTGGCCAACGGTGCGCCCGGGCCGGCAGCCGGCGGGCAGGCGAGCTACCTCGTCAACTTCCAGGATGTCCAGGACATTGTGAACCTGCTCTTCGCGCAGGGCGCCGAGGGCGTCGCGGTGAACGGACGGCGCATCACGCCGCTGACCGCGTACTCGGGTTCGGCGGGCGAGGTCGTCATCGACCAGGGACCGCCCCTGTCGTCTCCGATCACTGTTGTGGCCGTCGGTGACCGCAACCGCATGGTGGCGGCGCTCGACGACCGCTCGGCGCTCCCGGCCATCCGCGCGCGCCAGGTCCAGTTTCAGCTCCACCTGACCTTCGTGGGCAGCCCCGACATTGCCCTGCCGGCGTACGACTCGAGCCTGCAGGTACCTCATGTCAACGCGATTTAGACCACTGCCTCGGAGGCGGTCAACCGGCCGGGCGATCAGCATCTGGCTGATTGCCCTGCTGGTTGCTCTGGTGGCCACCGTTCAGATCCGGAGCCAGGCCGAGGTCGAGCGCAGCCTCGTTGGGATCGACACGACTTCGCTCGCCTTCCTGATCGACGACCTTCATCGCGCCAACGACTCGCTGCAGGCAGGGGCTGCGGACCTGCAGGCTCGAGAGGCGACCCTGCGGTCGGGGACCAGCGGAGCCGCAGACCAGGTCCTCACCGACGAGGCCCACCGGTTGCGAGCGATCGAGGGACTCGCTCCGGTGCATGGCCCTGGCGTCGTGATCGTGATCGACGCCACCGGCCTGACCGCCCTCGACCTTCAGGACGCCATCAACAACCTCGCCGCGGGGGGCGCTGAGGCGACGTCGGTCAACGACCATCGCGTCGTCACCGGTGTGTCGATCGAGCAGACGGCCTCAGGCGTGGCGATCGACGGTGTCGTGGTCTCCGCACCATGGACCATCACGACGATCGGCGATGCCAATCGCCTGGGCGAGGTCGCGGACCTCATGACCCAGGCGCTGGCCGCCGACCGCCGCGTACGCCAGGCGACCTATCGCGTCGAGGCTGACGTCGAGATCCGATCGGTCGTCAGCGCGCGGCCTTTCGTTTACGCGATCGCGTCTTAGCCGACTCAAGGCGTAGGGGAGGTCAGTTGACCTCCCCTACGAGACTCCTCCGCTCCTCGGCGACGCTGGGTTGGCACTTGGAAGTGGACGTCGGGCGACGGCCGGAATGAATCCGGCCTGAGGCTCCACATCACATTGCCGAAAAGTGCCGCAGGCGGCGGGCTTCTAAGGCGCGGCCTTTCGTTTACGCGATCGCCTCTTGGCCGGCCCAGTCGCGCCGAGTTGCTTCAGCTGCGCCGTGACGCGGTCGAGCCGTGCGTTGATCCGATCGATGTCCGTGTGGCTGGGAATGCGCAGGCGGCGCAGGGTGCCCTCGATCGCTTCGTCGGCCCGCTCCTCGAAGTTTTCGCGCCGGCGCTCCATCTGGCTTCTCAGGTCCGACGGCACGTTGAGGGTCTTGCGCACGTAATCGAGCAGAGCCTGGCCGCGCTCCTGGATGACCTCGCCGCCCGCGTCGACCAGGCGAGCGGGCCCGCGCTTCTCCTGCGAAAGGACGACCTGCGAAAGGGTCAACTGCGTCAGGTCGCGCCCGTTGTCCCGGTCGACCACCTTTATCTCATGTCCCGCGCGCACGAGCTCCGCGATTCCCTCGAGCGTGATGTAGCGGCTCGTGCGCGTGTCGTAGAGCTTGCGATTTGCGTACTTCTTGATAAGGTGTCGCTCGGGGGCTGACGTCACGCCGGGCCCATTCTAATGCGGTGCGTCAGATGCTCCGCCCAGCACAGATTGCGGAGGTTGAGGCATGGCAGCTAAGAAGCGGTCGTCGTCGTCGCGGTCCAGGCGCGCCGGGCTGGTTGACCGCGCGGTCAGTGCCGGCAGAAACGCCCTGCGCGAGGCCGAGAGTCGCGTCCCGAGCGACGTTCGCCGTCAGTTCGAGCGCTCGATCAAAGATGGACAGAAGACGTTGAAGGCGGCCATGGACCAGCTTCAGGTCCAGGTCCGCCGGACGGCCAGGCAGGCCGACGTGGAGAAAGCGTTGAAGCGGCTCGAAGGATTGAGCAAGGAGGTTCAGCGAATGGCGCGCGATGCGGCAGCGCGGCGCACCCCGACGACCCGGCGGGCGACCAGCACCAAGCGCCGCGCCACGACTACCGGCAAGCGCACCACGCGCAAGGCCTCGACCACAGCGAAAACGACGGCCTCCGCTCGCAAGCCTGCAGCCCGGCCCGCCCCAGCTCGGACGGCAGCGCCCCGACGCGCACCTCGGCGCGGCCCGGCCCCGGAACTCGGAACCCCAGACGCTTCGACAGAACCGGGCGAAACCGGGGGTTAGATCCTCCCGAAGACGGGAGCTCCGCCCACCAGGACCGCGCTCGGACGGAGCGCGGGCCGCCTCGAGTTCGGCTCGGCGATCGGGTCTACTTCGTAGACCTGCAGGTCCGCGAGCATGCCCGGTTCGAGGGTTCCCTTGATCGACTCCTCGAAGCTCGAGTAGGCGCCGGCCGCGGTGTACGCCCTGAGCGCAGCGAGCAGGCTGATCCCGTTGACCTGGTCGTCCACCGCCACCTGGATGCCCGGCCATGGATTGGGATCGGGGGACACTGGTAGATCAGAGCTGAAGGCAACCTGCACCCCGGCGCGTATCAGGCGAGCGTGAGGCGCAAGGTCGCTGCGATCGCGGACCGGGAAGAACAGCGACGAGGCAACGCGACCAAAGCGTGCCGCCATCGGCTGCATCACGGCGACCATGCCAAGCCTGGCCAGCCGGCCCTGGAGGTCCGGCGGGCAGATGGTGCAGTGCTCGACCCGGTGGCGCATGTGCTCGCCCGCAGCAGCCTCCACCGCGTCGCACATCGCTTCGATGGCGGCATCGCCGATCGCGTGAGCCGCCACCTGGAGCCCGGCCCCGGTCGCGCGTATCACCAGGTCGCGCAACTCGGCCGGGGTCGTCCGCCAAGTTCCTCCGCCGGATCGGGTCGTGACGCGCTCGGCGCCGCCGTCGACGAACACCTTGATGGGGCCCGCACGCAGGAGCGCACCGCCGAAACCCGCGCGCACGCCGAGGCCTGTGGCTGCCTCGAGCAACTCCCACGACAGAAATTCATTGACGCGCACACGCAACCGGCCCGCCGCGGCGAGCTGCTGATAGGCGCGCAGGTCATCCGCGAAGCCGCGATTGACGGCCGCGCCGACCGAAGTGATACCACGCGAGAGCAGAAGCTTCTGCGCCAGCAGGATTCCTGACTTGCGATGCTCCAGGCTTGGCGGGGGCTGCACATCTCCCACCAGGCGCATCGCCGATTCCAGCAGCAGCCCATTCGGCATGCCGTCCGGATCACGGTCGATCCGGCCGCCATGCGGGTTTTTCGTCTCCGACGTTATGCCCGCGGCGACGAGCGCCGCGGTGTTCGCCACGCGAGCATGCCCGCCGCGCTCATCGATGTAGGCAGGTCGCCGGCCGGTGCCGCGGTCCAGCTCATGGCGGTGCGGCTGCCGCCGTTCGACGAGCTCGTCGGCTCGGTAGCCCATGCCCTGCTGCCACGCTCCAGGCCTGAGCGTTCGCGCGTGCGCCTTGAGCCGTTCAGCGATCTCGCGCACGCTCCGAGCACCTCCGAGATCGGCGCCGAATCTCGTCAGGCCGTAATACACGACATGCGCATGCGCGTCATTGAAGCCCGGGAGCACGCTCGCGCCGGCCAGGTCGACCACGCTCGTCCTGGGCCTGCGCAGGCCCATCAGCTCAGAGCCGCCGATGGCGAGGACGCGGCCACCGGCGATCGCCAGGTGCGTGTAGACCTTGAGGCCGGAGCGCCCAAGTGTCCGGATGCGGCCGCGGGCGAGAATCAGGTTGGCATGGCCCACGAAACCCGCGGCTGCGCTGGGAGTTCGTGGTGACCCCTTTTGAGAACTCACGCAAACGCTAGATTAAGCGCGTGCCGATCGACCTCCGCTCAGACACGGTGACGCTGCCGACGCCCGAGATGCGCCAGGCCATGGCGACCACGCCGCTGGGAGACGACGTTTTCGGGGACGACCCCATGGTCAACGAGCTCGAGCGGGTGGCGGCTTCCATACTGGGCAAGGAAGCCGCCGTGTTCCTTCCCAGCGGAACGATGGGGAACGTCGTCGGCGTGGTCGTGAACACCCGGCCCGGCGAGGAGATGATCGCCGACGCCGACGCGCACGTGTATCTGTATGAGACGGCCGGCGCTGCTGTCATCGCCGGAGTCCAGATCAGGCCCGTGGAGACGTCCGCCGGCGTGATGACGCCGTCCCAGATCGAGGCCGCAATCCGGCCGCGCGACGACTTCCATCAGCCCATCACCGCGGCGGTGAGCTTCGAGGACACCCACAACCGCCACGGGGGCGTCGTGTGGCCGCTGGAGCACCTGCGCGCCGCGTCGGACGCGGCCCGCGGGCACGGCCTCCGCGTTCACCTCGACGGCGCGCGGATCTTCAACGCTTCCGTGGCGGAGGGGACCGACGTCGCCGACATCGCGGCCTGCGGGGACACGGTCACCTTCTGCCTCTCGAAAGGCCTCGGCTGTCCGGCCGGAAGCGTGTTTTGCGGAAACGCCGACTCGGTCGAGCAGGCTCGCCGCTGGCGCAAGCGGCTCGGTGGCGCGATGCGGCAGGCCGGCGTCATAGCGGCGACCGGCGTGATCGCGTTGAGAACCATGGTCGGCCGGCTCGCGGAAGACCACGCCAACGCGCGGACTCTCGCCGAGGGCCTGTCGGAGCTGCCGGGCGTGCGCTGCGACCTCTCGCGAGTGCAGACGAACCTGGTCTTCTTCGACCTCGAGCGGATGACAGGCGCGGATTTCGAGGAGGCCTGCGCCAGGCGCGGCCTGCTGGGCGGGGCGACGGGCCCACATCGCGTGCGCTTCGTCACCCACTACGGGATCACTGCCCAGGACATCCAGTCGACGTTGAAGATCTGCGAGGAGGTCCTGAGCGCGTGAGCGCACAGCTCTCGCCGGACGGCATGTTCTACTGGGACGGCCAGCGCTGGGTGAGTACGCTGTCCCCCGATGGCCGGTTCCGCTGGAACGGGACCACGTGGGTGGCGAGCGGCCAGGCTTACGGACCTCTCCACCGCCAGGCGACCGGCCATGCGATGCGCGAGGCCACGTCGTGGACCCGACCGCTGCAGCTTGCGGTTGCGGGTTGGTACGTCATCGAGGGTATTTATGCCCTCTGGCTACCGTTCTGGATGGGCGGCCCGATGTCCCAGGCCATGAACCAGAGCATCCAGCGCCAGCAGCAGCTGTACCCGACGGTCAGCCCGCCCCCCGTGGAGCTCACGAACGTGATGACATCGATGGTGGGCGGGATCCTATGGGTCAGTGCGCTGTTCGGCCTGGTCATCGCGATCGTCGTGGTGGTCGGAGCCCTGCAGCGATGGACCTGGATGTACTACGCCGTGCTCGTCCTCCTCGGCTTTGGCGCCATCTCGCTTCCGGTGGACGTGGTCGACGCCCTCGGCGGCTCGGCCGTCTCGGCTGCCTCAGGGTTCAGCCTTCCCTCATGGACCTACTGGCTGGGGCTTGCGTCTGCGATGCCGAGCACGGCGCTCTTCGTCTGGATGCTGGTCGCGCTGGTCAAGCGCGGTCCCTGGGCGATGAGGAAGGTTACGACTCAGCTGGGCTGAGCAGCCCGGCCAGCAGTTTCGGGTCGATGTTGCCGCCGCTCACGACGGCGACAGTGGGCGGTCCCGGCGGCAACTGCTCCAGCGCGGCAAACGCCAACGCGCCGGCACCCTCCGCCACCACCTTCGCCGCGGTCGCCAGCTCCGGGATGGCCGAACCCAAGCGCGGCTCGGGAACGGTGAGCCACCGGTCCACGCATTCCTTCAAGAGCGCGAACATCCTCGCGTCGAACGGCGCGGTGGTTCCGTCAGCGATCGTGTCGGGCTTGACCGCCACCGCCCCGCCCGCCTCCAGGCTCTTCGTCCACAGCGCGTAGCCGTCCGACTGCACGCCGATCACCTCCACCTCAGGACGGAGCGCCTTCAGGGCGGACGCGATGCCACCGATGAGCCCGCCACCACCGACCGGGACCAGGACGCGGGCGAGCCCTGGCACGTCTTCCAGCAGCTCGAGCGCGAGGCCGCCGTGCCCGGCCATGACCTCAGGCTCAGCGAAAGGATGCAGAAACGTTTCCGGCTCTCCCCGCCATCCCTCGTTCGCCATCCACTCCAGCATTGCCTCGCGCGGCATCAGGATGGGAGCTGCGCCCCATCTCTTGACGCCCTCGATCTTCAATGGAGGCGCGGTCTCGTACATGACGACACGGCACGGGACGCCAAGAGTCCTGGCGACATAGGCGCAGGCTTGAGCGGCGTTGCCGGCGCTGACGGTGATGAGACCGCGACGAAGCTTCTCCGGTTCGAGCGCCAGCGCCGCGGCGAAAAAACCACGCACCTTGAAGCTGCCTGTGGGCTGGAGGCATTCGAGCTTCAGCAGCGCGCCCTCGACCGGCATCATCGGGCTGCGCACGACGTGCCGACGGGCGCGCTCGGCCGCAGCCCTGATCCGGTCGACGGCGATCATTCCGGACATTCGGATAGATAATCGTAGGGATGCCCATCTACGAGTATCGATGCGAGGAGTGCGGCAAGCGCTCCACGTCGCTGCTCCCGAGCTACTCCACGCCCGACCCGCCGTGCCCTCACTGCGGAAAACCCGCGCTGCGCCGTCTCGTTTCTACCTTCGCCACGGTCAGCTCGGGCGATGGCGACGGAGGGGACGACTTCGATGAGGGCGGTGGCGGCGATGACTTCGGCGGCGGCGATGACTTCGGCGGCGGCGGTTTCGGCGGGGACGACGACTTCTAGCTCGTCAGCTCGATCCCAAGCACGGCGTTCGCGGCGCGGATCAGCTCGCCGCGGTGAGCCTCGTCGTGCGCGAAGATCCTGAAAAGGGACATGCGCACGGGCAGGCGCTTGAACAGGTCGAGCACGCGGCTCTGCTGGTAGCGGTCCTCTAGAGGCTCGTAGATGAGGATGTCCGCGGTCTCGGTCATGGGATTGAACGCCCGAGACTCCTCCGCCGCCACGTCAACCTCGAACACGATGTCACGCATGCCCTTCGGCAGGCGCTCCCTCAGCTCGCGCGCGAACTGCTGCCGCGTGGCCGTCAGGGCACCGGTCGGAATCTCCTTCGCGTCGCTGTGCCCCTGGTAGATGAGCTTCCACTTGAGCCTGCGCGCGACCACCTCGCCCCACGCCGCTCCGAGCTCACCCTGCCGAGCATTCCCGTTCCCGCTTGCCCAGCGGTCGACCTCGGAGAGCAACGACCATTCCGTGAGGGCCTGGAAGCGGCCGAGCCTGTCGAGCGGATTTCCGCCGAGCAGCAGCTCGATCGTGGGACGGAAGACCTCGCGCAGCTGGAGGTCGATGCGCCGAACAGTTCGGTGAAAGTAAACCTGCGAGTAGAGGTAGAGCCGGGCGCTCAGGAACATGTACAGCGCCTCGGCACCATGCGCGTGCAGGGTCAGGCCCCGCTCCGAGATGAACGAGTAATGGATGATCCGCTGCACGTCGACCGGGCCCGCGGCGACACCACATATATAAGAGTCGCGAGGGACATAGTCCATGTTGTCGGCCGAGTACGCGCCGACCAGGGCGGGCTTCAGCGCCGCCAACCATGCCGGCGGATCAAAGCCGGCCAGCTCGGCCGAGCTGATCAGGTAAGCGACCCAACGCGGGTCGACCCCCTCTCCAGCCTCGAAGTCGGCCGTGGGGGAGGCGCCAAGCGAAGCGATCCCATCAGCCAGCGGGCCGGTGATCAGCGACCGCCCGATGACCTCATGGTCGATGCCCCATGTGTCCAGGTAGTTCTCGTCAAAGAAGTGTCCGAACGGACCATGGCCGACGTCGTGGAGGAGCCCGGCCATGCGCATCGTCTCCTCGACGAGCGGCGCCGAGGGCGTGGCCTCGCAGGCCGCGCTCAGCGATGGATACAGGTGGCGGGCCCATTCGCCCGCGAGATGCATCGAGCCGAGGGCATGCTGGAAGCGTGAATGCTCTGCTGTGGCGAACACCCACCATGCGCTCTGGAGCTGGTGGATCCGGCGGAGGCGCTGCATCCAGGCCGAGTCGACCAGGTCTTGCTCCGAGGCGCCGCCGGGCACGCCCCCAGGGCCGCCCTTGGTGATGCGAAGGTATCTGTAGATGGGATCGCTTGAAAGATTCACTCTCGAGTACTCGGCCGGTAGCTGGGTCACGTCGCGATTATCCCCATGAACGCCGACCTGAAGCGGGGTATCGACCTCTTTAACAGCGGCCGCTATTGGGACGCGCACGAAGCCTGGGAGCACGCGTGGATGCCCGATCGCAAAGGCCCCGACGCCGGGTTCTACAAGGGCCTGATCCAGATCGCGGCCGGCTGTCTTCACTACGGGAGACACAATCGCCGCGGGACGGTCAACAAGTGGCGTAGCGGCGCCGACTACCTCCGCCCGTACCTACCCGCGCATCGAGGCATTCGCCTGTCGCCCCTGGTTACGACCGTAGACGGCTTCCTGGGTGCCTTGACGCCGGGCGAGTGGCGGGAGCTGACCATGCCACAGATCGTTCAGGAGTAAGGAGGGAACCGGCGCCCGGCCGACTTCTCGATCAACCCTCCGTGGCCGAGCGCGGCGAGGTCGATCGGCGAGCCCGAGAACACAAACGGCAGGACCAGGTCGAGCGACGTGCTCTTGCCAAAGGCGGCGCAGGACGCGATCCCCAGGACGGCCGCCCCGCCCAGGCGGCCCATCCAGAGCATGGAGCCAGGGTGCGCCGGCATCCCGAACCGGATCAGCTCGCCTCCCGCCCGCTCCAGCTCCGAGTAGGCGGGGTCGAGCGGATCGATCGACGATGCGCCGCCGAAAAGGATGAGCTCGGCGCCGGCCTCGGCCGCGTGGGCGTAGGCCGCCGCCACCGCAGGCCTCTGCCGGGCGACCTCCTCGACACCCAGGATTTCTGCGCCGTACCAGCCCAGCTTTCGCTGAACCGCCTCCGCGAACATCGTGCGCGCGGCCGGTTTGAGCTTTTCGGTCACGACGATGGCGGTGCGCAGCGGAAGAAAGGGCAACAGCTCGAGAACCCGGAACTCGAGAGCCATGTACGAGGCCTCGCGGACGACCTGCTCCGGCACCGCGACGGGAGTCACCTTGCAGCCGGCGACCTCCTCACCGGCCTCGACCGCCTGGCCGTCAAAGAGCGTGAACAAGGCGATCCCGGAGAGGGCGTTGATCTTGCCCACGAGCTCGGCGTTGACGCGGAGCACACCACGCCGCGTGGCGACCAGCCTGTACTGGCTCTGCGCCGGACCCTCGACCCGCAGAGGACCCAGCTTCGCGATGGCGTTGGCCAGGCGGCGTCCGGCTTCGTCCTCATGGATGTCTCCCGGCTCGAGCTCGACGGCGTGAACTTCGGGATGGCCGCGCAGCAGCGACAGGTGCTCAGCGCGGAGCACCGTTCCCTTCCTGAGCTCGGGCCCGAGGTCATGCGCGAGCACGCGGCCCGCGATGCCGGCCGCTTGCACCGACCCCCCGTCCAATCGAACTGCTTTCATTAATTGAGAGGATAGATTCGTGATGGCTCCGAACGTCCGGCTCTACAACACCTTCACCCGTACCAAAGAGGAATTCAAGCCCATGCGGGAGCGGATGGTGCGGATCTACTCGTGCGGCCCCACGGTCTACCGCTACGTGCACGTGGGAAACCTGCGGACGTTCATGCTGCCCGACCTCTTGCGACGTAGCCTCGAGTACCTCGGCTACGAGACCGAGCAGGTGATGAACATCACCGACGTGGGCCACCTCACCGACGACACGTTCGATCGCGGCGAGGACAAGATGCTGGTCTCTGCGCGCCTGGAGAACAAATCGCCCGAAGAGATCGCGGCCCATTACACAGCCGTGTTCATGGAGGACGCCGGCAAGCTCAACCTGCGGCCCGCGGACCACTACCCGCACGCCACTCACTACATCCCGCAGATGATCGTGCTCATCGAGAAGCTGATCGCGCGTGGCCATGCGTACGAGGTCGGCGGAGCCGTCTACTACGACATCGCGACCTTTCCGTCGTACGGCGAGCTCTCTCGCAACACCACCGACAAGCTCCTCGCGGGCGCGCGCGGAGAGGTGGATCCACGAAAGCGACATCCGGGAGATTTCACGCTCTGGAAGGCGGCGGGCGAGCACCGGATGCAGGTGTGGCCGAGCCCGTGGGGCCAGGGCTTCCCGGGCTGGCACATCGAATGCTCGGCCATGTCGATGTCGCTGCTCGGCGACCGGTTCGACATCCACACCGGGGGCGCGGACAACGTCTTTCCGCACCACGAAGCCGAGATCGCGCAGAGCGAGGGCGTTACGGGCCATCGCGTGGTCGGCAGCTGGATGCACGGCGGCCTGCTCATGCTCGGCGGCGCT
This sequence comes from Candidatus Dormibacteraceae bacterium, assembly GCA_050734495.1. Classification (GTDB taxonomy): domain Bacteria; phylum Chloroflexota; class Dormibacteria; order Dormibacterales; family Dormibacteraceae; genus Palsa-870. The sequence continues at coordinate 61,499 of JBOHUQ010000028.1, read as the reverse complement.
CGCATGGCGAAGTCGGCCGGCAACTTCTTCCGCATCACCGAGCTGGAAGAGCAGGGTTTCGACCCGCTCGCTTTTCGCTACCTCGCCCTGCAGGCGAAGTACCGCACAACCCTGAACTTCAGCACCGAGAGCATGGCGGGAGCCGACCGGGCGTTGAGGCAGCTGCGACGGAATGTTGCGGATTGGTCGAGCGGATCGCGTGGGTCGGAAACCGAAGACGCGGCGATCGACGATTACGAGTCACGCTTTCAAGCGGCACTGGCCGAGGACCTCGACCTGCCGGCGGCGATGGCTCTGATCGCCAAGCTGACCCGCTCCGACGTTTCTCCCGGAGGCAAGGCATCGCTTCTGCGGTCGTGGGACCGCGTGCTCGGCCTGGACCTCGACCGGGCGCCTTCAGAGGCTCCGCTTCCGGCGGGCGCGTCCGCCATGCTCGAGGCTCGGGAGCAAGCGCGCGCGGCGAACGACTTTGCGACGTCGGACCGCCTGCGCGACGAGCTGGCGGCGCTGGGAGTGGCGGTCACAGACACGCCCGGCGGCCAGCGCTGGCGCACGAACCCACTGAAGACCTCCTCATAAAGGTGGGACCGGGCCAAGCGACCCGGCCCCACGAGAGGAAGGGTGTTGTTATCTAAGCCGCACTGTATTCCTTGACTCCGAACGCATGTTCGTCTACCCTCGCTAGGCGAATCATGCCCAGCCTCCCCGCATTCAACGCGGCCGACTTCCAAGGGGAGATAACGCTTGACCACGTGATTTCTGAAGCCTCCGCGAATTTTGCTCCCCTGCCACCCGAGCTCAGCCCGGGTTTGGTCGCCGCCCTGGGGGGCCGCGGGATCGACCGCCTCTACTCTCACCAGGCCGACGCCTACCGCGCCGTCCGGCAAGGCCGGCACCTGGTCGTCGTGACGCCCACGGCCAGCGGCAAGACCCTCTGCTACAACCTTCCCGTCCTCCAGCGCCTGCTCGAGGACCCTCAAAGGCGGGCGCTCTACCTCTTCCCGACCAAGGCCCTTGCCCAGGACCAGCTCGCCGAGCTGAGCGCCCTCAAGCACGGCTTGCCGATCGATCTTCGAGCCGACACCTACGACGGCGACACTCCGCCCGGCCGCCGCACCGCGATCCGCGAGGGCGGCCATATCGTGATGACCAACCCCGACATGCTCCACGCCGGACTGCTTCCGCACCACACCAGGTGGCGCCGCCTTTTCTCGAGCCTGGATTTCGTGGTGGTCGACGAGCTCCACACGTATCGCGGGCTGTTTGGAAGCCAGGTCGCCAATGTGATCCGCCGCCTGAAGCGGATTTGCGCCTTCTACGGCTCGAGCCCAACCTTCATCTGCGCCTCCGCGACCATCGCCAACCCGCTCGAGCTCGCCAAGCGGCTGCTCGAGGAGGAGAACGTGGAGCTCGTCGAGCACAACGGCGCCCCGCGCGGCGAGCGGCGCCTGGTCTTCTACAACCCGCCCCTCGTCAACCGAGAGATGGGCATCCGCCGCAGCTCGATGCTCGAGGCGCGCCGTGTCGCCGCTCCGTGGATCCGCGCCGGGTCGCAAACCATCGTCTTCTGCCGGAGCCGGCTGCAGGTCGAGGTGATGCTCAGCTACCTGAGGCAGGACCTTGCCCCTCGTCTCGACGCCAACCGGCGCGTGCGCGGTTACCGTGCCGGATACCTGCCTCTGCACCGGCGCGAGATCGAGGCCGGCCTGCGCACCGGTGAGATCACCGGCGTCGTGAGCACGAACGCCCTGGAGCTCGGCATCGACATCGGCAGCCTGCAGGCGGCGGTGCTGGTCGGGTATCCGGGGACGATCGCATCGACGTGGCAGCAGCTGGGACGTGCCGGGCGGCGGTCGGGATCGATCGGGGTGTTCGTCGCGTCGAGCTCTCCGCTCGACCAGTTCATAGTCCGCCATCCCGAGTACTTCCTCAGCGCCGACCCGGAAGAAGGCTTGATCGACCCCGACAACCTTCTCGTGCTGGCGGGCCACCTGCAGGCAGGGCTCTTCGAGCTGCCTTTCGAAGACCAGGAGAGGCTCGGCCGCGCTGGCGTCCAGGAGCTGCTGCAGGTTTTCGAAGAGGACGGCTCCGTGACACGATCCTCCGGTCGCTGGTTCTGGAGCCGGCAGGCTTTCCCCGCGGAGGAGGTTCACCTGCGCCGGATCCTCGCCGACAACGTCGTGATCATCGACACGTCGCATCCGCGACCGCAGGTGATCGGCGAGATGGACCAATTCACCGCACCGGTGCTGCTGCACGAAGAAGCCGTCTATCTCCACGAAAGCGCTCAGTACCACGTCGACCGGCTGGACTGGGACGAGAAGAAGGCATACGTGCGACCTGTCGAGGTCGATTACTACACGGATGCTCTCGCGTCCGTGACGGTGCGGGTGCTCGACACTTTCGACGGCCCGGCCGGCGACGGTGTGATGCGGAGCCATGGTGAGCTGAAGATCACCAGCCTTGCGAGCATGTTCAAGAAGATCCGGTTTCACACGCACGAGAACATCGGGTCGGGACCGATCCACCTGCCCGAGCAGACGCTGCACACGACCGGTTACTGGATCACGTTCGACGATGGACTGTGGCGATCGCTAGGCCGCGAAACACAGGACCACCCCGGTTTGGAAGCCGGGCTGCAGGGGATGGCGCACGCGCTGCGCCACGTCGCAAGCCTGCACCTGATGTGCGACCCGCGCGACCTGGGTTCGGTCGCCGAGGTGCGCTCGGTCACGACGCAGCTGCCGACTGTCACCGTGTACGAGGTCTACCCAGGCGGCGTCGGCTTCTCCTCGCGCATGTACGAGCTCCATCGCGAATTGCTCGACGACGCCGCGGCGCTTGTGCGCGACTGCCCATGTCTGGCGGGCTGTCCATCATGCGTCGGCCCGCTGCATCTCGTGGAAGGAGCCAAGGAAGCGTGCCTGCGACTTCTCTCCGCGACCGCCTTACCCGTCTAGGCGCCACACCCAGTCAGCGCCCTCGACCCCTGCGGCTGCTGCCGCGCGGGTTCGAGGAAATTCCGACGCCGTACGGCGCCGCGGCGCTGCGCCAGGACGTCATCCCGCTGCCGCCGCTTGAGCCCGACCCCGGCAACGTCGCATATCTCGACACCGAGACGACGGGCCTCAGCGGCGGTTCGGGGACGCTCGTGTTCGCCGCCGCGGTCGCTCGCCCGATCGACTGCGGACTGCGCGTGGCTCAAATCTTCCTGCCACAGCCGGGCCTGGAAGGCGCGTTCCTGGACATGCTGCGCACGGAGCTGGAGCCGGCCGACGAGATCGCCACGTTCAATGGTGGTTCGTTCGATCTTCCGGTGCTTCGGACGCGCTGGGTAATGGCGCGCATGCCCGATGAGCTGAACACATCACCGCACGTCGATCTGCTCACGCTCGTGCGCGCCCTCTACCGGCACCGCCTCGAGAGTTGCACCCTCCGCATGGTCGAGGAGCGAGTGCTGGGCTACGAGCGCGACGACCCGATCGCGAGCGCGCTGGTGCCTGACGCCTATTTCTCGTATCTGCACGCGGGCTCGCTCGACGTCCTCGAGGCCGCGCTCGAACACAACCGGCTCGACGTGATCAGCCTTGTCCACCTTCACTCGCGACTGCTGGCGCGCTTGCGCGGCGACGAAGCCGGCATGGACGCCGCCGATTGGCTCGCCCTCGGGCGTCACCGATTCAGGCGCGGCGCCCGGGCGGATGGCTGGAGGGCGCTGCGCAACGCGACCTCCTTTGCGAAGGGTGAGGCGTCGGCGACGGCAGGACTCCTGCTCTCGCGGCGGCTGCTCAGGCGAGGTTCGATCGCAGCGGCTGATCGCCTCCTGGACTGGTTGGAGTCGAGCGCAACGGACGACATCCGCGTCTCAGTGGCTCGCGCGCGGCTTCTCGAGTGGCGCCGGCGAGACCCGCACCAGGCGCTGAGCATCGTCGAGGCCGCCCAGCGCCGGATGCCCGAGCAGGCGCCCGACCTGGAACACCGCAGGGCGAGACTCCGCCGGAAAGTGGCATCAGACCGCGGCCGGGACCGGAACCGCAGCCACCGCAGGAAGCGCCAGGTCTGGGAGGGTCAGCTCGAAGCTCCCATCACGGACGGCCCGGCTTAGAGCCTCGACGACCGCAGGGTCGAACTCAGTCCCGGCGCCCGCGACCACCTGGTCCTGCGCCGCCTGAGGGGTCATGCGGAGGCAGCCTCTTCCGGCTGTCGAGGCTTCGAATCTCTCGGCCACGGCCAGGATGCGGGCGAGCATCGGAATGTCGGATCCCATGAGGCCGTCCGGCTTGCCACCGGCATCCCATCGGTCGTGGTGATGGCGCACCGCAGCGACCACCGTGAGCGGAAACTTCGCCCCGGCCACGATTTTCTCCCCCTCCTCCGCGTGGCCGGGCGCCTCCGCCGTCTGCCCGCCGGCCGCTAGGGTCATGTGGCCGACGTCGTGGAGGAAAGCGGCCGTGCGGAGGTGCTCCGACTGATCGGACGACAGGCCCGATCGCCGGCCGATGGCCTCCGCGATGGACGCCACGCGGCTCGAATGGCCTTGCGTGACCGGGCTCCGATGGTCGACCGCGTGCGCCACCGCGATCATCACCTGCGGACCCGCATCGGCGAGCATTGGCACGAGACCGCCATCCGCCAACTCCAGCTCGGTCACCAGCTGCGGGAACGTGCACGCTCGGTCCTTGCCCTCGCGTTTCGCAAGGTAGAGCGCCTGGTCCGCGGCGGCGATCAGCTCGCTTGCGGTGAAGGCATCCTCAGGGAACGAGGCGACGCCGATGCTGAAGGTCAGGTGCTCGTCGGGGGTGGTCGACACCGCCGCGGCGTGGACCGCATCGACGATGCGATACGCAAGGCGCTGCGCGCCCGTGGCATTGGTATCGGCGACCATCACCGCCAGCTCGTCGCCTCCGTAGCGCGCGACCATGTCCTGCGCGCGGGCAGCAGCTTTGACGATGCGGGCGCCCATCTGGAGCACCAGGTCTCCGTGTTGATGCCCGAGCTCATCGTTCACGGACTTGAAATGATCGAAGTCGATCAGCAAAAGCGAGATCGGGGTGCCCAGCCGGTCAGGCCGGGCAAACGCGCCCTCGAGCCTGCGCCTGAACTCTCTCACGTTGGCCAGGCCGGTCAGGCTGTCGGTGGTGGCCTCCTGGCGGCTGCGCTGGTAGCGGAGCGCGTTGGCGAGCGTCACCGCCGTGCTGCCTGAAAGGGCGTTGACCGCAAACAGGTCCTGGTTCGTGAAGACGCCGGCCGACTGGCTGAGGCTCAGGATCGCCGTGACGCCGTCACCGGACGCGATCGGCACGACAAGAGCTCTGTTGTCAGCGGCGAACACGGCCTCGCCGGTGATCGCGGCCTGCGAAAGCTGATGCTCGTCCATGGGCTCGTCCTCCGCCGCGGCGACCAGGGCTCCGCTTCGATTGGTGCTCGCCACGACGGTGAAGCCTTCCTGCGAAGACAGGATCAGGCGACCCCGTTCGGCGCTCGTCATCTGAACGGCATGGTCTGTCAGCACCCCGAACACGTCCTTGATGTCGGTCGAGCCGACCAGGTTCATGCTCAGCTCCCGCAGCGAGTCGGCCTGCGCCGCCCGCTCGACCGCCGACCGCCGTTCGCGTTCGAGCTCACGCGTCATGTATCCCGTGGCGAGGGCGACGACGAGGAAGAGGAACATCTTGCCGATCGTGGCGTTGGGGTCGACCCCGAAGTTCGAAGGCGTGAAGCTTCCTCCGACGAACAGGTAGAGGAAGGAAACCACGAGGGCCGAAACAAAGCTCGCGGTGGCGCCGAACCGCACCGCGTTCGTGATCACGGCAAGGAAGAGCGCCAGGAAGAATGGGCTGTTGAAACCGTTGGACAGGTAGACCAGCGTGGTCGCGAACAGGATGTCCAGGGTCATTGTGGAAAGGCTGAACTGCTTGCCCGGTTGGTAGCCCCGGACGAGGAGGACGCTGACGCCGATGTTCATCACCCCCCAGCCCGCCAGGACGAAGTCGATGGTGACCTTCTGGTTGGCGTCGGTATGGGGATTCACGTTGTTGAGCACGCTCATGACGACGAGGAACAGCCATCTGAACACCGCGGCCACGCGCTCGCCGACGCGCCGGCGGTCGGCATCGAACGTGGCGTCGATGGCCAGGGCTCGAATGTCCTGCCAGCGCCTGGAGGGAGTGCTGCCGGGCTCGTTTTTCATGGTGTGGTGTCGACCCGCTCCGTGAAGGGCGTAATTATTCGCTGTTGGAGTGGCTGAAAACCGCCTTAACCCGCCTTTGACGCCACGCCAATCGCGCGCCCACCTGGTTGCGCTGGTCCATTATTCACGTCGTGTTTCCGGCGCTCAAGTCGCTGACCCAAGCTCCCAACAGGCTGTCTGCGGTCGATTTGTGTCTCTTGATCGGTTGCGTGCTGATCGCGGCCGGGGGCGTGGTCGTGCTGGTGGCGCCGGCCGGCGGCACCAATCGAGTTTCCGGCGTGGCCCTGGCCTTTGCACTGAGCGCTGTAGCGCAGCTGGCCAACGTGGTGGCTCGCCGCCGGAACAGCTGGGCGTCGGGGTTGCTCTATGCGCTTTCCGTGCTTGCCATCCTCTATGGCGTGATCATGGCGGTGTCCCTTCCTCTCCGGCTGAGCATCGAGGGCGCGTGCCAACCTGCTCCAGCGCCATGCCCCTTGGGGTTCGACCTGCCGATCACCGCCGGCGAGAGCGTCGCCGTTTTCGCCGCGGCGATCTGTGGCGCGGTCTCGATCGTGTTCGACTTCGTCGCAGTCGAGCTGCACTTCCGGCCTCGGAGGAGGCCGATGCCGGCTCCCGACGAACCTACGAGGCCGCTCTGAGTCGCACCGCAAACCTTTTACATTTCGAGCGCTGAATCGCCGGGCGCGGAGCTATCATTCACAGCGCGCATCACTCCCGGCGAGTCGGATCGCCCTCTTTTAAGCCGAACCATCCAACTTCCTCAAGCCAAATGCGACCCAATAACGAACCCTCCCGCTGGTTGAGAACGCCCGTTGAACGGCTTCGGCTGCCATCTGCGCCTTCCGCAGAGCGGACCGTCAGCAATAACCCGAGATGCGGAACGTTGCTCTCATCAGTTCCCGGCAATTCCTGGAGGTATCGGTGATCCCACCTGTTCAGAAGCACACTTGGGCGGCGCTGCGGCGGCTCGGTCGCCACGCGCGCAGCCAGCGCAGCCAGGCGCTGGTTGAGTTCGCCATGGTGTCGCCGATATTTCTGCTCGTGCTCTTCACCGCGATCGATATCAGCCGCCTGCTCTACACCTACACCGCGGTTTCCTCCGCGGCTCGCGACGGCGCGCGGACGGCCTCTCTGGCCGGCGCCATATACAGCGACTGCCAGATCATCCAGGAGGTCGAGCTGGTCGGCCAGGGCTTCCCGGTGGAGATGGACCCCAACTCCATCGTTGGCAACTCGGATCCCAACAACCCCAGCGGCACGCTGCAGCCAACCGTCCCTCCGGCCAACGTCGCTTATGCCTACATCTGGCCGGCCGTGGCCACGGCGGCCCCGGCCGACAGCAACTGCACCTCGACCACCCAGCGCGCAGTTTCACCATCGGTGAAGCACGTGGCGGTGGAGATCCAGTATCACTTCACGCCTCTGCTGCCGATTGTCTCCACGTTCGCGTCGAACATCATCGTCAGGACGATTTCAGTGGTGACGACTGAGTGATGTGGTACATGAGCTCACGTAAGCGACAGAGCGGCCAGCTGCTGCCAATTGCTGCGGCCGCGTTCCTGGTCATGTGCGCGCTGTCCGGCCTGGCGATCGACGCCAGCCGGGACTATCTCGACAAGCGCAACGCCCAGAACGCCGCGGACTTCGCAGTCCTCGCCGCGGCGAAGCAGATGTCCTTCTCGAGCAACTTGAACACCCCGATCACCGCGGGCTCAACCACGGTGCAGGCTGCGCACGATTACACCGCCAACAACGGCTTCTCAACCATTTACAACAGCAACTGCGACTCGACGGCCGGCGGCGGCTTCACGACGAGCTGGTTCGATGTGACGGGGGTTGCCTGCGGCGCCACGGTTGGCTTCAACACCAAGGTCAGCGTCAACCAGCCCGCGGTGGCTCTGCCTGGAAACCCCATAGCGGCCGCCTGTTTGGGAGCCAACAAGTTCACCTGCCTGCAGGTGGTCATCACGAGCCGTATCGCCGAAATGTTCACGTCTGTGATGGGGATCCCCTTCGCGTATGTGACAGTGTCGGCCGCAGCTCAAACTTCGCTGCCGAGCTCGTCTTTCGACGCCCCGCCACCGAACGCGGTCACCATCTACCAGCCCCAGGCTGGCTGTGTCCCCCTGCTGCAGCAGTGCTTCGACGAGACGAAGCCGGCCGCGCGAGCGCTGCTGTCATGCACCGGCGGCACCAACAACTGCCCGACCTTCTGGGCCGGGCGGAATACCAACCCTAAGATCTATGGCTACGACGGGTCGATCCTGCTACCGGCCGGCGACTACACGGCACTCCGGTCAGCCGGTGACATGGTCATGCAGGCCCGGACGACCATCTGCGACCCGTACAACGGCGTGGCTTGCGCCGCCAACGCCGCGAGAGGCCCCTCTGGTTTCGCGGTACCAGGTGGAACCAAGCTCTACTGCTCGAAGTTCGGAGCAGGCGCCGCGACGTTGCAGCCGTGCACCACGACAGGCCAGTCGAATCTGAATGAGATCGACTCCAACCAGACCGGTTGGTCCCCTCCGGGCTACTGGTATCCCACCGTCGACACCAGCAAGCTCATCAACTGCGGATCGCTGATCCTCAATGGACAGCCCATGTACGGCCCATGCTCGAACCCCACAGAGCCGTATCTCATCGGACCCGGCTTCTACAACTACATCGTTATCAACCACGGAAACTACGAGTTCGATGCCGGCCTGTACGACATCCTGGGCAAAGCGCCGGTGAACACCGCGACAGGCGGAGGCTATCTGGCCAACGGAATCGACCACAGCCAGGAAAACGCGAGCGACTTCGACCTGTGCACCGCCGGACTGCCCGACTCGTGCCCGACCCTCACCGCGGGAGTGTGGATCGGCCACGGCGGTGGGAGCTTCACGGACTACTCAGGGCCCACGCCCGGTTCGTGCACCAACGGCGTGGCCGGCAGCGGCGGCGGAGGCGGTGACAATACAGTCATCAGCGGCAGCGGCGTTGTGTTCCGCTTCGAGGCCAGCTCCGCTGGCTTTGTCAGCACGAACGAGGTGACTGCCCTAACGCTGGCCGGCGCCGGCGTCGGCTCGCCCGCCGCGGGCGGCACCCCACTGCTTTTCGACATGGAGAACAGCTCGTTCATCCACCTGGACTCTCAGGTGCAGCCGGTGGACGCGGGCTACCCGCCCAACACGACCAGCGGCATCATCTACCAGACCCCTAACGCCACGGCGGGCGGCGTCGAGTTCGACCCCGGCATGGCCGGCTTCAACGTGAGCGGAACCGAGCTGGCCGCGATCCAGGGTCAGATCCTCGCGTACACGGTCTCGACATTCGGCTCGTCTGGTGGCACGCTGGACTTCCGCAACGGTTACGGCGGCGGCTCGGTGCCAGGCATCGGCACCAGCGGACGGAACGAGAACAGCATCATCGGCAACCCATCTCTGACAGCAGGCCCTGCAGGGTACTCAGTCTTCACCGTTCCGTATACCGACGAGTGGATGATGGACGCCTACGACGTCTACGTGAAGATCAACAACGGCAGCCCCCAGTTCTTCTCGCAGGGCATCTGGACCTCGGTGCCCGGACCTGGCACACCGCTTCCTCCTCCCGGCAACAACCCAGGCGACGCGCATCCCGCGTACCCGAGCAACGGCACGCCAGGCACCTATACGATCAAATTCACGGGCGCACCGCAGTCGAACAGCGACTGGGTTTACACCATCCCGGGCGGCAGCGGCGCCACGATCGAGGCGAAAGGCGGCTGGACCTGGGGCCACCATAACGATCCGAGCATCGGGCCCCCTACCGGGAGGTCAGGTGGGTACACCGGCTCACTCATCTACACATTCCCCAACCCGGTCGGCAGCTACGTCTCGGTGACGGTGTTCATGCTCGACGGTGACCGCTGCGGTGACTACGCCTACGCCACGTACACCTTCAAGACCACCGGCGGTCCGGGACCCGGCCAGCAGAGCGTCGGCTCGGTGGCGCTGGTCTCGTAGTGAAAGTCAAGCGCGGGCCCGCACGAAGCCGCCAACGCGGCCAGGCGCTTGTCGAGTTCGCCCTGATCACCCCGGTTCTGATCGTGTTTGTGCTGCTCACAGTTGACGTGGGCCGAGCCTACTGGGAGTCGATCGACGCCGCGGGCGCCGCACGGGCGGGGGTTCGCATGGGAATCATCTCCGACACGAGCGACATCGGCAGCGCCATTCGCGATGAACCCAACACGGGCATCCCGAACACGCTCGCCGCCTGGGGATCGGAAGGGCCTGGAACGTCGTGGGGCACGTGCTTGACTTCAGGCGCCACCTGCGGCGATCCAAACGGGTGCGTGTCGACCTCCTTCAGCGCCGGCCAGATCGCCTGCTTTGCGATTCGCACCTGCAACCTGTCCGCCGGAGACCTCGGCTCGTGCAGCTCGTACAGCGCCTGGGGAGTGCGGCCGGTCAGCGGCGGTCATGGTTTGCAGGTTGTGGTATCGATCAAGTTTGCTTCGGTGACGCCCGTCGCTTCGCAGATCATCGCCGGCGGAATTCTCTTCCTCAGGCAGACGGCGCTGGGAGACGAGCTCTACTTCTAGGCCCGCGCGCGGCGCGCTTGATCAGCTCCCCGGATTCCAGCCTCTCTCGGGCCGCCCAACCTCCCGCCGCCCCCCTTCAGCGGCCGGCCGGACCTCGTAGCCGAGGGAACGCAGCGCCTCGTCGATCCATTGGAGTGCCATCTCCTCGGTGTTGGGCCACGCTGCCGGCGACGCCGCCGGCAGCCCAGCGTCGATGACCACCCGGGCGGCCACGCGAAGCAAGCGTCTTGCCAGGGGCGCGGCCTCGGGAACGCTGAAGGCGAGATCCTCGAGAGCCCGCGAGAGCATGAAGCACGCGGAATTGAACGTCTGCGCGTCGATTGGTTCCGGGCCCGCGAGCCGTTCGGCGAGCCCCGCCCTCAAGTCGGTGGGGTCCATGCGCCGGGTTATCATTTCAGATCGGAGATGGATCTCACCGAACCTGTCCTGCTGACGCCGGAGGGGCTGGAGAAGCTCAAGCGCGACCTGGAGGTCGCGCTGAAGCGCCGTGCCGAAGCGGGCGAGCGCCTGAAGGAGGCGTTTCAGCCGGGCGACATCGAGGACAACCCCGAGTACGAGCAGGCGAAGGAAGAGGTCGGTCTGCTCGACAGCCGGATCTACGAGCTGCAGGAGATGATCGGGCGGGCGCAGATCATCAGGGACACGCACTCGAGCATCGCGCAGCCCGGTTCGACCATTGAAGTCGTGGACAACGAGGGCGACATCGAGACCTACCACCTGGTCGGCGCTGTCGAGAGCGACCCCTCCGCCGGACGCATCTCCGTCGAGTCGCCGGTTGGGCGGGCGCTCGTCGGAAGGAAGAAGGGCGACAAGGTCACGGTCAGCGTCCCCGCCGGCTCCCTGACACTCACGATCAAGGCGGTCAAGTAGAGCCACGTCGCTAACCGCGACCGCCGCGACTCAGGATCTCAATCCCGAATCGATCGCCGACCGCACGACGGTGGGCGTCTTCTTCCGCCAGGCCGCGCGATACGGGGACAAGCCACTGATCCACTACCGGCAAGGGGACGCATGGCAAGTCGAGACGTGGGCGGACGCACGGCGCCACGTCCTCGCGGTCGCGTCAGCGTTGATCGCCGCCGGCGTCAAGGCGCGCGACTCGGTGCTCCTCATCTCGGAGAACCGGGTGGAGTGGGTGTACTGCGACTTTGCGATCCAGACCGTCGGGGCGGTCACGGTGCCTGTCTATCCGAACAGCCCGGCTGAGATGGCGCAGACCATCGCCGCCGACTCAGGCGCGACCTACGCGATCGCCTCCGGCGCACACCTGGCCGAAAAGCTCAAGGTGGCCGGAGCCCTGCGCCAAATCGCCACCATGGACGGCGAGGTCGCAGGCTGGGTCCGCCAACCGACGCTGAACGCTGCTGAGATCGCCGCGCGCCTGAGCCGCGTCACCCCCGAAGACATCTGCACCATCGTCTACACGTCAGGCACGACCGGCACGCCGAAAGGCGTCGAGCTCGCGCACAGAAACCTTGTCGACACCGCTCGTGCCGCGGTCCAGGTACACCCGATCACCGACCGGGATTCGTCCCTATCGTGGCTGCCTCTCGCCCATGTCTTCGGGCGGATCAACGAAATGTTCGATGGGATGATGTACGGCGGCGAAACCTGGATTTCAGCCGGCTCCGACCACCTCGTTGAAGAGCTCCAGCAGGTGAGGCCGACTGTGATGTGCAGCGCGCCTCGGGTCTACGAAAAGATGTATGCCGCGGTCATCGACCGCGTGCAAAAGGCGAGCCCGGCAAAGCGCGCGATTTTCAGATGGGCTGTGAGCATCGGTACGAAATTCTCGCAAACGGAAAACCCTGGTCCTACCCTCAAGGCTCAGCGTGGCCTCGCGGATCGTCTCGTCCTAGCTGGATTGCGCAGACAGCTGACCGGAGGCCGCATGCGCTTTTTCATCAGCGGGGGGGCAGCCCTGGCGCAAAACATCGAGGAGTTCTTCTGGGCGGTTGGCGTACCGATCCTCAACGGGTGGGGACTCACCGAGACGTCTTCCGGAGTTTGCTCCAACACCCTCGACGAGCACCGCTTTTTGACCGTTGGCAAACCACTTCCCGGTGTCGAGCTGAAGATCGCAGAAGACGGCGAGATCCTGGTGAAAGGCATCGGCAACATGATTGGGTACCACAACAACCCTGAGGCGACGGTGGAGGTTGTGAAGGACGGCTGGTTCAACACCGGTGACATCGGAGAAATCGACGCAGATGGCTTTCTCAAGATCACCGACCGGAAGAAGTCGCTCTTCAAGACGTCTGGTGGAAAGTACATCGCACCTGTGCAGCTGGAGCACGCATTGCTGAGCGATCCAATCATCGAGCGTGCCGTCGTCGTCGGGGATGGACGGCCCTATGTGACGGCGCTCATCGTGCCCAACCGGCCGTCCGCCCGCAGCCAGGGCCTGGACGAAGCACAGCTCACCGCGCGCATCCAGCAAACGGTCGACAAGGTCAACGCGCGCGTCGGCCAGTGGGAGACGATCAAATACTTCACGCTCCTTCCGCGGGACTTCACCGAAAAGGACGGCGAGCTGAGTCTGAAGCTGGACGTCAAGCGCAAGGTCATCCAGGAGCACTACCGGGACCAGATCGAATCGATGTACACGGGGAAAACCAAACCCTCGTAAATTTGTCGATCATGGCCGGTCCGACCGACATGTCCGAGCTTCACCTTGCGCTCGATCGCCTGCGCCCCCAACTCTGCCACTGCGGCTTCAAAGGCGAATGCCTCGGCTGCAAGGGCATCGAGATGGTGCGCGCGCAGGCCGAGGCCGTGGTCGCGGCGGCGAGCCAGCCGATCCTGATCCAGGTCGCCCAGGAGTCCTCCATGAAGGACATGGCGACGCGCTTCCAGGCCATGTCTGAGCGCCTGATGTCAGACCCTGACATCCGCCGCTCCGCCGAGCAGATGCAGGAGCGGCTGATGGCCGACCCCGAGACCCGACAGCTCCTCGAGGAGCTGATGCGCCGCCTGGGCACACCACCGGAAGAATCGACCTAAGACCGCTGACGGCGGCGATGCACGATCGATGCATCCTCGGCGCCAAGCGCGTCCTCCTCTTCTACGTCGATCAGGCGCGGCTGGAACAGCCGCTGGGCAATGAGAGTCGGGACGATCGCGGACAGAATCACGACAGTCAAGAGCTCTGAATACTGGGCGCGGCTGACGAGGCCGTGGTTCAACCCGTACAGCGCTGAGATGGAGCCAAACGTCAGGCCCGTTGCCATCAGGAGAGTGAGGTAGTTGCGGTCGCGCCGCGTGACCCCGAAGGCCGTGGGCCACACTGCGGCGAGCTTGGAGACCATCTTCGTCAGGAACAGGAGGCCGATCACCGCGGAACCCTCAACCAGCGCGGGCAGCGAGATCAAGAGACCGGCGCGAAGAAAGAAGAAGGGTGTGAGGAACGCGAAAGCGACCGACCGCATGCGGTCCATCAGCAGCCGATCAGCCTGGAAGGCGCCGGCGGTGGCAAGCCCGACGACGTAGGCAGGCAGCACGGCTTCGCTGCCGGCTGCGCTGGCAAGTCCGCCGAGCCCCAGAAGTACCAGGAACAGAAACTTGATCTCGGGCTCGCTCACGCGATGACCCAGGGATCTCGTCACAAGCCTCAGGGCCGGAGAGACGGCGACGATTGCAATTGCGGTCACCGCAGCGAAGACGACGAGTAGAAGGCTGAACCCCGCGAATAAAGCCCCAAGCGCAAGCACCGTCCCCAGGTCGGTGACGAAGCAGGCGGCAAGGATGAGCTTGCCGAGGTCCTCTCGGTTGAGGCCTGTCTCAACCATCACCGCATAGACGACCGCCACGATGTCGTACTGAGTGCGACACCCGCGATCTCAGCGGCGTGAAGGTTCCAATCGAGCGCGAAATAGGTGACCCCCATCGCTGCCAGGAACGGCAGCATTAACGAGACGAACCCGATCCCAAGGCTCGCCTTCCAGTGGCGCCTCAGCGACACTGGATCGATTTCGGCCCCAGCGAGGAAGGTGAGCGTGATCGATCCGACGCCGGCCAGAAAGGTCGTGAACGCAGTCTCTTGGACCAGTCCGGTCATGCCCGGCAGATTGCCGGCGAGCGCTCCCACCAGGATCTCTGCGAGAGCGACCGCGATGCCCGCCCGGATGCTGATCAGCGATGCGATCAGCGCCAGCCCTATCCAAACAGCCGCAATCGCGTAGATATTCATCGCGCCTTCTCCTCTGCCAACTGGAAGTGAATTCGTTGGTAGAGGCCATCAGCCGGAGCCACTGCGCCCTAGCGGTTCAAGGAGCGAGCCTCATCGCGCCGTAAGGCGTTCGATCTTAGCGCGCGCGGAACTTCAAGGTTTTGTAAGGCGCGGGACACCCTATATTCCGGGAGTGGAATCGCCCCCCTCGTCGGGCTGGTCGGGAAAGCACGCGGTCGAGCTGTACGTACGGACCTACACGACGATGCTTCAGAGCTCGGGCGAGATCAAGGTCGAGTCCCTTGTGCAGGCGCACCTGGGCATGGGCTCGGTGCTGCACCCGCTGGCGGCTGAGCCTCAGACCGACATGGGAGCGCTGCTCTACGCGGCGCGCCGCCTTCCGGAGGCGATCAGCCGGTGCCGCCAAGTCGTGATGGGCCAGAGCCCGCAGGGTTTTTGGGCAGTCCTCCACGCGGACATCCTGAGCTGGCAGCGCGTCAAAGCACCGGCCAGGCGGCGCCGCTGGTACCACGACGGCAAGAACACGCTGGCCGTGCTCATCGCCTCGGCTTCCGACATCGACGACCTCATTCCAACGCTCGTCGCCTACCAGATCGAGTGGAACAAGCTCCACCGCGCCGTGCAGGAGGTGGAGCTGTCGGACGACCAGGCGCGGCAGGCAGCCGGAGCGACCGAGGACGACTGGCGCCGGCTGCACGAAGCGTGGGGAGACTCCTTCGACTCCAACCTGGCGGCGATCAAGCGAGAGGAATGCCGGATCGTGCTGCGCCTCATCGGCGGGAGTCATATCGGTTACGCGCGGAACGCGAGCCGGTGGTGGCTTCCCATAGCATCCGCGATGAGCGAGATGGGCGCGCGCGACGCACCGATCTATTTCGTCTCGTCCAACTCACACAGCCTCGTCAACGTTCTGACCGGAGTCGCGCGCGAATTCGAGAGCGCCATCGTGGATTGGATCGGCAGCCATCATCCCGAGCTCGACGAGGAGCGCCGCAAGCTGGAGGCGGGCCACATCCGCGCATCGCGCCACAACTGGATGTACTACGGCGCGCGCCAGGTTTTCGACCATCATCCCGATCGCGAGCGGATGCGCAAGCGACGAGCCGAGATGGAGGCGGCGAACGGCGTCAGGCACATACCTGCCAAGGGCACCGGCGTCGACTCGGCGGCCCAGGTATTCATGCTGTCCAAGCTCGATCCTGGCTCCATCGATCCGCGAGTCGGCGCGGTCGATGAACAAAAGCTGCGCGCGTCGGACGCCTGCATCCTCAACGTCGACTATCCGCTCGGCGAGGCCGCATATCACATCCTTCGCCAGGTCGCCGAGCAAGCGTCGTGGATGAGGGGGCTCTACGTCCTCGGAAAGGCGGCCACGTTGAACGCCGACGTGGGCGACGTAATGATCCCGAACGTCGTCCACAACGAGCACTCAGGGAACACCTACTGGCTCGCGAACTGCTTCACCGCCGCCGACGTGCAGCCGAACCTCGTCTACGGCTCCGCGCTCGACAACCAGCGTGCGGTCACCGTGCGAGGGACTTTTCTGCAGAACCGCGACTACCTCGACTTCTACTACCAGGGCCGCTACACGGTGGTCGAGATGGAGGCGGGGCCATTCCTCGACGCCTGCTTCGAGATCGTCCAGCCCGACCGCTACCCGCTGAACGAGAGCGTCAACATGGCCCAGCTCAACTTCGACCTCGGGATCGTCCACTACGCATCGGACACTCCGTACACGCAGGCTCGCACGCTGGGCGCGCGCGGGTTGAGCTACCGGGGCATGGACTCGACGTACGCGTCGGCTATCGCGGTCGCGCGGAGGATCCTGCAACGTGAGGAGGTTCTGGTGCCGGAAGCCCCGCCTCACTGACGTAAAGCCTGTGCTCGTGCGGGTGATTGTGGTCGCCGGCGCCGTGATGGATCTCGCCGCACGGATGACAACTCTCGACCTGGATCGTCGTATGGCCGATGGCAAACTTTCCGCAGAGGCGGCTCTCGAGGTCGCGCACGACGTGCTCCGCCTCTTCCAGCCGGCAATCGCCCACCACCACATGGCAGCTGAGCGCCACCTCCTCCGATGAAAGGGCCCACACGTGCAGGTCGTGCATACCCGTCACAAGGTCGGTGGCGGTGATCTCTCGCGTGACGGCGGCGAGGTCGATCTCCGCAGGCGTGCCCTCCATGAGCAGGTTGAGGGTCTCGCGGACGATTCTCCACGCCCCGAAAGCGATGAGGACCGCGATGCCGAGGGAGAGCAGCGGGTCGATGTAGAGCCAGCCGGTGAGCAAGATCACGACGCCGGCCACCACCACGCCCACCGAGGCGCCGATGTCTCCTACGACGTGAAGCATCGCCGCCCGGACGTTGAGGCTGTGCGACTCGCCGCGCAGGCCGAACGCCACAAAGGTGTTGATGGCGATTCCGACCAGCGCCGCGACGACCACAATTCCGCCCTGGACCGGCTCAGGGTGGGCAAGCCGTCGAAACGCTTCGTAGGCGATTGCGATCACGATGACGATCAGCGTCACCGAGTTGACAAGGGCCGCCAGGATGCTGACCCGGTGATACCCGTAGCTTCGCCGCGCATCGGCCGGGCGGTTCGCCTGCGCGACAGCAAACCAGGCGAGGCCCAGGGCGAAGACGTCGGTCAGCACATGCCCGGCGTCCGAAAGCAAGGCCAGGGAGTGGGAGATCAGCCCACCGGCGAGCTCGACCACCAGCACCACGCACGTGAGCGCCAGCGCGAGCCTGAGCGCGGATCCCCGGGATCTCACCTGTTCCATGGATTCATCCTACCCAGGGGTTCAACCTATCGCCACCAATCATTGCCCCGTTCCAGGTAGGCCAAGAGCATCCCGTGGCGCAGACCCTGGTGGCTGATGTGGAGCACGGCAAGCCCATACCAGTCGAGGAGGAGCAGCAAAGCCTCCACCCCGGCGCGCATCGCCTTGACCCGGCTGGGCTGGAGCTTGACCGCCCCGGCGATCTCGGCCGCCCGACCCCCGTCGAGGCGTCCCTCGCACGCGAGCAGGTCCGCCGTCGTGAGGACCGGGGGTGGATTCCGACGGGTGAGCACGAACGGCAGGTTCGAGGCCGTCCCACCCGTGGCGACCAGGCGCTCGATCTCACCGTCCGGTGCCTGCGTCAGCTCGCGCAACGCGGCCTTGCGCAGGCGCGCGCGCTCCTCAGGCCTGGGCGGGTCGGAAAGGTACGTGGCGGCCAGCACTCCCGAACCGATCGGCAGCGTCGCCGAACGCACCATGGCCTGCCCTTGACCGATCACGACCTCGGTCGACCCGCCGCCGAGATCGACCATGGCCCATTCCCGGCGGACCGCGTGCCGGCTTGCCACTCCGAGAAAGCTGAGCTCGGCCTCTCTTTGAGCCGGAATGATGTGTACGGGCACGCCGATCGCACGGCTTGCTTCGCGGATGAAGGCGTCCCGGTCGGTCGCCTGCCTCACCGCCTGCGTCGCGCCCGCGATGAGAACCTCGAAGCCGTCGCTGCGCGCTCGCTCGACGACTGAGCTCAACGCCTGCAGCGCGACCTTGGACCTGGACCCGACGGCGCCGGTGCGGGCGACGTACGGGCCCAGCTCCGGCTCCTCGACGTAGTGGGCGACGTCCTCGAGCTTCCCGCGCACGACGTCGGCGACCAGGGAGTGCACGGTGTTGCTGCCGATGTCGACCGCAGCCAGCCTCATTTGAGCCTCACTCTAAAGTGGCCCTCGGCCGCGGGCCACTAAAATTTGGCTGTGGGCAAGACGAAGGGGACGCGCATCGAGAAAGACTCAATGGGCGAGATGGAGGTACCGGCCGACGCCTATTACGGGGCGTCGACCCAGCGCGCCGTGCTCAACTTCCCGATCTCCGGTCAGCCGCTGCCGCGCCGTTTCATCCGCGCCCTCGGGCTGGTCAAGCGCGTGGCCGCGCAGACCAACCTGGAGCTCGGGCTGCTGCCACGCCGCCGGGCACGCGCGATCGCCGCCGCGGCGCAGCAGGTGATCGACGGCGAGCTTGACCGGCATTTCCCGATCGACGTCTACCAGACCGGTTCGGGCACCTCGACCAACACCAACGCGAACGAGGTCATCGCGACCAGGGCATCCGAGATCCTCGGCGGCGACAGGGGATCGAGGCTGGTTCACCCGAACGACCACGTGAACATCGGCCAGTCATCCAACGACGTCATCCCGACGGCGATCCAGCTCGCCGCGGCGATGGCGATCCAGGACGAGCTCATACCGTCACTGGAGCGATTGCAAAAGGCGCTCGAGGCCAAGAGCAAAGAGTTCTGGCCAGTGATCAAGACCGGCCGCACGCACCTCCAGGACGCAACCCCAATCCGGCTCGGGCAGGAGTTCAAGGGCTACGCCGGACAGATCGAGGAATCGATCCGCCGCGCGCGCGGGGCGGTGGAGGAGCTCGCGCGGATTCCGCTCGGTGGCACAGCGGTCGGCACCGGCATCAACACCCATCCGCAGTTCGCGCGGATGGCTGCCGCCAGGCTGGCCAAGGTCACCGGCGTTCCCGTCCGCGAGACGCCGAATCACTTCCATGCACAGGCCACTCTCGATGCGCTCGTGGCGGCGCACGGCGGGCTGCGCACCATCGCGACCAGCCTCTGGAAGATCGGCTCGGACGTGCGCTTGATGGGCACCGGCCCCATTGCCGGCCTCGGCGAGCTGCGCCTTCCCGAGACTCAGCCCGGCTCGAGCATCATGCCCGGCAAGGTGAATCCGGTGATCGTGGAATCGCTGCTGATGGTGATCGCTCGCGTCTACGGCAACGACCTGACGGTCGTGATCAGCGGGCAATCGGGCAGCTTCTTCGAGCTGAACGTGATGATGCCGGTGGCCGGCGTGACAACGCTCGAATCCATCACCCTCCTCGCAGCGTCCGTGCGCAACTTCTCGGAGCGCTGCATCGAAGGCCTCCAGGCCACCGACCGCGGACCCGAACTGGTGGAGCGGAGCCCGATGCTCGCGACCGCCCTCACCCCATTGATCGGATACGACGAGTCGGCGAAGATTGCGAAGGAGTCGATCCGCACGGGCAAGAGCATCAGGCAGCTCGCGCGCGCCAAAGGCATCAGCGAGGCAGCCCTCAACAAGGTGCTGGACCTCGGGAAGATGACCAAGCCTGGACTGGAAGGACCGGGCGGGGGCGGCTGACGACCTCTCGCCTGAACTAGAAAAGGCGCCGCTACAGTGAGGTCGATGGAGTCACTGGCAAGACGGCCGGAGCGCGTCGCGCTGGGCGCTGTTTTCATCGGGGCCTCCCTGGTGGTGGCGAAGCTCATCGTCGGGGTGCTCACCGGCAGCCTCGGCATCCTGAGCGAGGCCGTCCACTCGCTGCTCGACCTGGCGGCCAGCATCTTCACGCTGGTCGCTGTGCGGACAGCCCGCAAGCCGGCGGACCGCGAGCACCCGTACGGCCATGGGCGGGCCGAGAACGTGGCGGCGTTTGCCGAGGGCATCCTGCTCCTGATCACGGCCGCCGGGATCGCGTTCGAGGCGATCCACCGCCTCGCCGCGGGCGGGGTGACGGTGAACCCGGCCGGCTATGCGTTCGCCCTTCTGATCGCGACCCTGGTGATCGAGGCCGGCCGAGCGATCGTGCTGAGAAGCGTCGGCCGGCTCGCTTCGAGCGATGCGCTGCTGGCCGACGCGACAAACCGCGTGGCCGACGTGCTCGCGACCGTCGCGGTCCTGGCCGGCCTGGTCGGAGTGCGCATGGGCCTGACGTGGGCAGACTCCGTGGCGGCTCTCCTGGTGGCAGCGGTCATCGGCCGCGCCGCGGCGCAGCTCGCGTGGCGTTCCGGAGACATCCTCATCGACCGCGCGGCCGCGGGCGCGGAGAGGGAGCTCCGCGCCGCCATCCAGGGAGTGGACGGCGTGCGCGAGGTCCGCTCGGTTCGTGTACGCCGGTCGGGACCCAACCTGATCGGCGACGCGAGCATCGCCACGCGGCGCATGCTTTCGGTGGAGGCCGCCGGAGCGCTGGCCGGTGAAGTCAAGCGCAAGGCACGATCCGTGCTGCCGACCCTGGAGCTTTCCGTGCTGCTCGAAGGCCAGGAGCGCCAGGGGGACCTGGTGGAGCGGATCCATGCGGCGGCCGCGCGCAACGGGGGCGTCCGCGACCTGCACAACGTGACTGTCGAGCGCGAGGCTGATGGATCTCTGCATCTGACGATGCACGCGAAGCTGCCCGGCGACATGACGCTGGCCACGGCCTCGCGGGCCAGCGCAGCGCTGGAAGCCGAGCTGCGAGCCGAGCTCCCTGACGCGACGCGCATCGACGTGCACCTCGAGCCGTTGGAACCGCATGTGGTCAGCGGTGAGGACGTGACCGCACGCAGGGCACAGCTTGCTTCTCGCATGTGCGAGATCGTCGAGGCGCATCCCGAGGTGGAGCGGTGCGTCGACGTGGAGCTGAGCGATCGCCATCAACGGATCCACGCACACGTGGTGGCGGAGGTCGCAGGCGAAATCAGCCTCGAGGATGCTCACCGGATAGAGACGGAGCTCGAAGAGATGATCCGGCGAGCGTTTCCTGAGGTTCACGAGGTGGTGGCGCGCGCGACCGCATGACCGGGGACCCCGCTCCATGAGACCTGGTCGCGCGTCAGACCTGCCTGCGCTCCTCGAGCTGTGGCGCACGGAGATGCGCGCGCAGCTGCGTGACAGCGTCCCGGCAGAGCCCCAGGTGCAGGGATTGCTCGCGCAGTTCGATTGGGGCGCGCGGTCGCGCATGGTGGAGGGCGGCGCGGCGGTTCTGGCCGGAGCTGTCGTCGTCAGCAGCCGGCCGTCGCCCGAGGGAATCGTCGCTCGCATCGACCCGGCCGTGGCTTCTCGGGAGAAAACGCCATCCCTGATGCGCGACCTCGTGAGGTGGGGCCTCCAGCTGTCGCGCGCGGCCGGGGCCGCGGCAGCCCAGGTGTGGGTCGGCCCGGGTCAGGGTGGCCTGCTCGATGGCCTTGGGCTCGAGATGGTGCGGCCATGGTGGCGGATGGACCGCATGCTCGCCGGGGCGCTTCCCACACTGGTACCCGTCAGCGGCTACCGGCTCCTCGACGGCGCAGACGTGCCGAAAGGATCCTGGGCCGGCATGCACAACCGGTCCTTCGCCGACCACTGGCGATTCTCCCCGCGGACCGAGGAAGAGCTCATCGTCGGGAAATCGCCTCAGCTGTGCCTGATGGCGGTCACCGCCGGCTCACACGTACCGGCGGCGGTGACGCTCTGCCAGCTGGAGACGTACAACGATCATTCCCGTCCGCAGCCAGTCGGGCTTGTGAGCTCTGTCGGCACGGTGCCGGAGCACCGAAGGCGCGGCCTCGCCACCTGGTTGGTGGCCGAGTCCCTGCTCCGGCTCAGGAACGCGGGCGCACGTGTGGCGTCTCTATACGTGGACAGCCTCAACGAGACCCGCGCCTTCGACGCCTATCGCAAGCTCGGCTTCGAGTTGGCGTTCGAGACTGAGGTCTGGGAAGCTACCTTCCGGTGAGAAACGCTCTGACCGCAGCCGCGGTGCTGGCGTTCGTGGCTTGCGGACCGTCCAATCCAGGCCCTTCGCTCGCACAGGCTCCTCGGGTTTCGCGGCCGGCTCCTCCACCACCAACCCTTGCGGCCGCCATCCGGAACGCGGTCCATCTGGGCCCCGCAGGCGCATCAACCACCGTTTACCTCAGCATTGCGCTGAAGGGGCGCGACCCCGCTCGCCTGGCCAGGCTGATCGCCGCGGGGCAGACCGTGTCACCGGCGTCCTATGTCGCGCAATTCGGTCCAGACCCGGCGGCGACGCGGGCAGCGGTGGCGTGGCTGCAAGCGTCGGGCTTCAAGACCACCTGGACAGCCGGGTCGGGGCTGATCGCGGCCGACGGGCCCGCCCAACGTGCAGCGGAACTTCTGCAGGTCGACATCGAGAGCTACCGCCTCGCCGACGGTTCGACCTTTTACGCGGCGCTGGGCGAACCTCGCATCCCGCCGCAGCTTGCTTCCGCCGCGAGCAGCGTCAGCGGCCTCGACAACTATCGAGGCGCGCGGGCTCTCGCGGTGCGTCGCGGCGGCCTCACGCCGGCCGACGTCCTGTCCTTCTACAACCTGAAGCCTCTGCGGGATGCGGGGCTCGACGGCACGGGCCAGACGATAGTGCTGCCCGAGATCGACGACCTTCCGAACCTGAACGACCTGAACAAGTTCGCGACCGAGTTCGGGCTGCCGCCTTTCGACAACTACCTCACCGTGATGCGCAACCCCAACTGGGGCACGCCTGAGAAACCGCAGGGCGAGACGGTGCTGGACCTCGAGATCCTCCACGAGGTCGCACCGCAGGCGAAGCTCGTCGTCTACCTGTCGGCAGCGGACTTCGGCCACGGCGATCGCGCGTTCGACCAGATGGTGACCGACCACATGGGGTCGATCATCTCGGAGAGCCTTGGGGCGTGCGAGCCGGATACCTCTGGCGGCCACCGCAACGCGTACGCCGGCATCCAGGACCGGGCGCTGGCGGAGGGCATGTCGCACTTCGTGGCCAGCGGGGACAGCGGCGCCTACACCTGTGGCGAGGACCAACCGCCTGCCGGAAGCTTTCCCTCGACCCTGCCCACAGTGACCGCGGTCGGTGGAACAACAGTCTTCCAATCGCAGCAGGGCATCTATTTCAAAGAGATGGCGTGGGGGGGTCCGCTCGACCAGAGCGGCAGCGGTGGCGGGTACAGCCGCTTCTACGCGGCGCCGAACTATCAGCAGATCGTCCTCAACTCGGTGGGTCACGGCTTGCGCCAGGTCCCGGACGTGGCAGCCGACGCCGACCCTTCAACCGGCTTCCACATCGTGTTCGGGGGACAGGACGGCCAGGTCGGCGGAACCTCCGCGGCGACGCCCCTGTGGGCCGGAACCATCGCCCTGGTCAACCAGGACCTGGTCAAGAAGGGCCTGCGTGAAGTGGGTTTCGCCAACCCAGCCCTGTACTGGATGGGCCAGAACTCCTCAACCCTCCGCGCCAAACCGTTCCACGACGTCACGACTGGCTCCAACCTCGCCTATGCCGCGGGCGCCGGGTGGGATTTCGCGACTGGCTGGGGAAGCATGGACGGAGCCGCGCTCGACGCGGCGTGGATCCTGTACATCAAAGGTGGCGGTTCGTGAAAGAGAGAGGACCCGACCGCCGGCATGGCCCACGCCGGGCAGGCGAGACCGGCGAGCGCCCGCTCGTGGGACCGCCATTGGTGAACTGCCCGCACTGCGAGTCCGTGGTGCCGGCCGGCGATTTCTGCGGTCATTGCGGCGCGCACCTGGTCACCGCCAGCACATCGCGCACGCACGCTTTCGCCGCGGTGCCGTCGGAACGTGTTGCGCACCCTTCAATCATCAGCACGCTGTTTCCGCACCTGCCCCACCGCCGCGGCGGTGCGTTCCGATGGGCGCTCATCGCCGGTGGCGCCGCCGTGCTCCTGCTTGCCTCCTTGCACCTGTTCGCGCCGGCAACGGTGACAGCGACCTTCCTGCTGCCGGTGCTCTATCTGCTCTATCTCTACGAGGTCGAGGTCTATGAGGACGAGCCCTGGCTCCTGATCGCGGCAACCATGGTGACGGGCGCGGTGCTCGGCTACGCCTTCACGATGGTGTCGGGCGGCTCCGTGTCCCGCCTCAATTTGACCGGCGACCGGGAAAACGCCTTGGTCCTGGCGGGAGTCGCGATCCCGATCGTCGCCCAGGCGCTCATGCTCGCCGGCCCGCTGTTCCTCTTCCTGATCAGGCCCCGCTACCGGGAGCCGCTCGACGGGTTGACCTTCGGTGCGGCGTCCGCCCTCGGTTTCACCCTGATGAGCTCTCTGGTTGCGTTCTGGCCGCTCATCCAGGGCCCGCTCGTGGCAACCGGCACGCCGGTCGACTGGTCGCTCCGGCTGCTGAGCGCGGGCATCCTCGTGTCCCTGGTCAACGCAAGCACGACAGGTCTTGTCACCGCGGCCACGTGGCTGCACCGGTACGACCGACGCCGCACAGGCCTGCCGTGGACCACCAGCATCCTCGCCACCGCGATCATCGCGATGGGCGCGCAGGTGATCATCGGGATCCTCGGCTTTTTGATTTCAGACCTCGTCGCATCGACGGCGGTGCTGCTGCTCGCGACCCTCGCTCTCCTTCTATATCTGAGGCTCGTCATCCACCAGGCTCTGCTCGTCGAAGGAGCCGAGCACGAGATCGGCCCGGACGCTCCGTGTCCGGAGTGTCACCGCATGGTGCCTGCGATGGCGTTCTGTCCTGCGTGTGGCGCCGCAAGGGCGGCGGGCACAAAGCAAGGCCGCACGCGGGCCGGCGGCGTGGCATAGATGGCGGCGCAGACGCGCTATTGCGGACGCTGCGGAGCACCAGTGCCGCTCGGCGCGACTTTCTGCGGGCGGTGTGGCGCGCCGCAGACGGCAGCGGTCGCGGCGGCCGCGCCCGTCTACCGCTACCCGATCGCGCCACGCGTGCCCTACCGGGGCGCGCGCCAGTGGAGGGGATCGCAAGTGGCGGTGGCGGGCGGGCTGCTCGCGATCCTCGCCATCGTGACGGTGGCGGTCAGCATCTTCGCTGTGTCACACGCGCTTGGAGGGACCCGTAACCCATGCACTGTCAACTGCGCGCCAAAGTTCGTCACCGCGCTACAGGAGTCGGCCACGTACCACAGCGCGGCATTCGGATTCGAGGTCGACTACGGCTCCTCATGGACGGTCCGCAGCCAGGACGCCAACGGGATCTCGCTTGGCACCAGGCTCGGCCTGGTCACGGTCGTGGGAAGCAGGGGCGGCCGGCCTCTCACGCAGGTTCTCCAGTCCACGGTGTCGGCGCTCCCCTCAGCACAATGGCAGGACGTGACGCAGGTCTCGGACCTCAAGGGAGCGCATCTGGGTGACCAGGATGGCATCGGTGCCGTGTACTCGGCCAATCTCATCGGCACCAACTCCACTGCCGCACAGGTTCGCTTCGCTGTCATCGTGGCCGCGCACTCAGGGGTCACGGTTGTCTTCTTCGCGGCGGACCCCGCTGACCCCAAGAACTCGCCAAACGGCATTCCCGAAGGCCAGTCGTTCGACTACATGTGCTCGGAGCTCCGCTGGGCCGGAACCGCTTAGCCCAATCTCCCCTCCGCCGCGGGGGGCGAGTCAACCCGCTCGGCTAGGAAGGCACAGCCTTGATGAGCTCCCAGGTCGCGCGCACGTCTTCCAGGGTCGTGCGCAGGTTGCCGATCGCGATGCGCAGCGCGTAGACACCTCGCACGTCGGTATGCGAGATCAGCGCCTGGCCCGAGCGATTGACCGCGTCGTGAATCCGTTCGTTGGCGGCGTCGCCGGCTCGATGCCGGAACACGACCGTTGAGAACGGCGACGGAGCGAGCATCTCAAACCCAGGATCTGCCTCGACCCAGGCTCGCAGCTCCTGGGCCATCGCGATGTGAGCCGCGATCCGTTGCCGGGCGCCATCGATGCCGAAGGCGCGCAGCACGAACCACAGCTTGAGCCCTCGAAACCGGCGTCCCAGCGAGGACCCGTAGTCCATCAGGTTCCTCACTTGGTCGGCTTCCGATGTCTCGAGATAAGCCGGGGTGAGGCTGAACGCGCTCTTCAGTAGCTCCTCGCGCCTGCAGTAGAGAACGCTGCAGTCGATGGGCGTGAAGAGCCACTTGTGCGGATTGACCACGAGCGAGTCTGCGTGCTCGCAACCGGCGAGCACCCACCGGTGGCTGTCGAGCACCGCGGCCGCTCCGCCGTAGGCCGCGTCGACATGCAGCCACAGGCGCTCGGCCTTGCAGATGGCGGCGATTTCCGGAACAGGGTCCACGGCGGTCACCGACGTCGTGCCGACAGTGGCCACCACCGCGAACGGCAGGTGGCCGTCGCGCCGGTCGCGATCGATCGCCCTCCCGAGCTCGCTCGGGTCCATGCGAAACGCCGAGTCCGTCCGGATCTTGACGACGTTGTCCTGGCCGACTCCCAGGACAATGCCCGCCTTCTCCACCGAGGAGTGCGCTTCCTCGGACGTGTACATGCGAAGCCGCGCGGACGGCATTCCGCGGCGGCGAATCTCGAGCTCGGATATGGCCTCTCGGGCGGCGGCGAGGGCATACAGGGTGCTCGAGGATGCCGTGTCGTTGATGACGCCGGAAAAACCGACGGGCAGCCCGATCGCCTGGCGCAGCCAGTCGCATGAGACCTCTTCCACCTCTGTCGCCGCAGGCGACGTCCGCCACAGCATCCCGTTCACGTTCAGCGCGGCGATGAGGAGCTCCGCCAGGATTCCGGGCGCCGACCCGGTGATCCCGAAGTATCCGAAGAACCGCGGGTGGTTCCAGTGCGTGATCCCGGGAAGCACGAGGCGTTCGAAGTCCTCGAAGATGGCCTCCAGCGCCTCGCCCTGTTCGGGAGGCATGCTGGGAAGCCTCCTCCTGATGTCCCCGGGCGAGACTTGCGACAGAACTGGCCGCTCGCGGATCGTCTCGAGGTAAGCGCCGGTCCATTCGACAGCGCGATGCGCGGCCGCGCGAAATTCCTTCGTATCGATGTCGCCGAGCGGAAGGGCGGAGATCTCGGACGGAGTCACGTCAGCTCCGGCAAGTCAAAGGTGATTTCGTACACGCTGCCGTTGAGCCTGGCCTGGTGGATCCAGCCCATCTTTCTGAGCAGCCCGAGCATCTGCTGGTTCTCCGGAAGGACGATCAGCGTGAACGTCTTGATGCCCTGCTCGCGAGCCGCGCGCGCGAGGATGGCCAGGAGCATCCCGCCGAGACCCCTGTGCTGGAATTCGTCCACCACCGCCACCGCGACCTCGGCCACGTCCGCGCCGGCCACCCGGTCGTAGCGCGCCACGCCGAGGATGCGCTCCTTCCCGGTGGACTTGCGAGTGCTGGCTGCAAGTGCGAACCGATCCTTCTGGTCCACCACGGCGAGCCTGTGGGCGAGCGCCTCCGGAAGCCGTTTCAGCGGCGAGAAGAATCGGAAATAGACGCTGCGCTCCGACATCGCGGCAAGCGCCTCGTGGAGGAGTGGCTCGTCCTCGGGCGCGATGGGCCTGAGGTGGAGCTTGGTCCCATCATCCAGGTCGAGCACCCGCGCCTCGAAATGTTGTGCCGGCACCGTTACAAGGTAGCGGCCTATAGCATCCGGGATGCATGACGGGCCCCCTCGAGCAGCGGTGGCGCAATCTCGGCAGAGCCGCCGGCGCCGTGACCGCCGGCTTGTTCGCGGTGTTCGACCTCTATCAATGGGCCCTCGCTTACGCGGGGGACAGGTTCCACAACGACTTCACCTTCTACTACGCGGCGGCCCACATCGGGCTCGCGCACGGCTGGCCGTCCATTTACGACCTCCACCTCCAGCAGCTGGAGCTCAGGGCAATGGGCTCGGGCATCGACATCGCGGAGCTCGCGCGCTACATCAGCCCGCCACCGGTTGCCTGGTCTGCGCTGCCGTTCACGATGCTTTCCTATCCCGCCGCGTACTGGACCTGGAGCGCGCTCCTCGTCATCGCTCTCGTGGTGACCTGGGGCCTGGCCTCGCCGGGCCATGGGCCCTGGCGGATCGTTCAGCTCGCGGCCGCGGTCGGCTGGCTTCCTGTCATCTATGCCCTGCAGCTCGGCCAGCCGGGTCTCTTCGTGGCGCTCGGGGTCGCAGCCTGCTACGCGCTCCTGCGAAGCGAGCGCCCGTTTTGGGCAGGCGTCGCTCTCGGCGTCCTCGCGCTCAAGCCTCAGCTTGCATTCCTGGTCCCGGCCGCGCTGCTGGTGAGCGGGCAGACCCGAGCGTTCTGGGGAAGCGCCGCCGCGCTTGGGCTCCTGGGTCTCGCGTCGGCGATCGCGCTCGGCCCAGGTGGTATCGCCGCGTACGAAGCCAGGTTGGGCTTTGCCGCCGGCGTGCCAGTGAACCGCGAGCTCACGCTCGCGTCGCTGATCGGAAGCCTTGCGGTCACCCGGGCGATCCAGGCGCTGATTGCGCTCTGGGCGCTCTTTCTCGCCTACCGGCTGCGGGGCCGAGGGCCCGAGTGGATCTTCATCCCGGCGCTGGTGGGTGGATTGCTCGCGAGCCCTTATCTCCACCTCGACGACCTGGCCATGCTCGGACTCGCGGCCTGGCTCTACCTGCGAACGTCGCCCCGAGCGTGGATGTTGGGATTCACGTTTGCGGTCATCGTCGCCGTCGAAGGGCTCCCCTTCTGGGGACCCGTGCCCGTGATCGCCGGAGAGGTGGCCGCGCTCGTGCTCATGTCCGTCACTCCCCGTGGCGTCCGGCGCCTTTCGCAAAGCGACGCGCTCCCTGCTGAGCCTCCCCTGACATCAGAACCTCGAGTCCGCCCCGATGCTCGGCCCGCGCCGCCTCATCCAGGCTGAGCGACCACTGGGTCAGCACGCTCCGCCGGTCGGCGCGCAACGCGCCCTGCGGTAGCTCGGCGATCTGACGCGCGAGCGCCTGCGCCACTTCGAGCGTGCTGCCGGGTGCGACAACGCGGTCGACCAGGCCGATCTGCAGCGCCTCCATCGCAGAGACCGGCCGGCCGGTGAGGATGAGATCGAGGGCGCGGCCCTGCCCGATCATGCGCGGCAGCCGGATGGTGCCCATGTCGATGAGCGGCACGCCGAAGCGCCTGTTGAACACGCCGAGCGTTGCATTGCCCGCCACGACTCGCAGGTCGCACCACAGCGCGAGCTCGAGCCCGCCCGCCACCGCATAGCCTTCTATCGCGGCGATCACCGGCTTGCCGATTGTCATGCGGGTCGGCCCCATAGGTCCGTCCTCCGCCACCGGCGACCGGTCCCCAGCGCTCGCCAGCGCCCTGAGATCGTAGCCCGAGCAGAAGTGGCCCCCCGCTCCGGTCAGCACGGCGACCGAGACAGCATCCGCCTTGTCGAACTCATCGAAGGCGGCTCTCAGCGCAGACGCTGTGTCCGAGTCCACCGCATTCCTGACTCCGGGCCGCGTGATGGTGACCGTCATCACGCCGCCCTCGGCTGTGACCTCGACTTTCGACTCCGAGTGCGGCGTCGTTCGGCTACTCCGCGTCCATGTACGGATAGCGGTGATCGGTGGGGGGTGTGTACGTCTCCTTGATCATGCGCGGGCTGACCCAGCGGATCAGGTTCAGGAACGAGCCTGCCTTGTCGTTCGTGCCGGACGCCCTCGCGCCACCAAACGGCTGAAGGCCGACCAACGCACCGGTGGGTTTGTCGTTGATGTAGAAGTTGCCGGCCGCGTTCACGAGAGTCTCGGATGCCTTGCGGATCGCGTGGCGATCCTGCGCGAAGATGGCGCCCGTCAGCCCATAGGGACTGGTCCGGTCACAGAGCTCGAGCGTCTCCTCGAACTTGCCGTCGGCGTATGGGTAGACCGTGAGGATCGGGCCGAAGAGCTCCTCGCGCAGCAACTTGAAATCGGGGTCGGTGGTCTCGATCACGGTCGGACGGATGAACCAACCGACCGCGTCGTCGCCCTCGCCGCCCGCAATCACCTTCGCGCTTTCGGCTTTGCGCGCGAAGTCGATCGCCTTCATGTGATTGGAGTAGGCGTTTCCGTCGATCACCGCGCCCATGAAGTTGCGGAAGTCTGCCACGTCTCCCTGTGGGATCGCCTCGATCTCTTCCGCCATCCCGGAGCGCATCTCCTTCCACATGGACTGTGGGATGTAGGCGCGCGAGGCGGCCGAGCATTTCTGACCCTGGTACTCGAATGCTCCGCGAATCAAGGCAGTGCGGAGAGCATCCGGGTCGGCCGACTCGTGCGCGAACACGAAGTCCTTGCCTCCGGTCTCGCCGACCAGCCGAGGATAGGTTCGGTAGTGACCAACGTTCTGGCCCACGGTGCTCCACATGCCCTGGAACACCTCGGTCGATCCCGTGAAGTGAATCCCGGCAAGCTCCTTGTGCGAAAGAACCTGCTCCGATATCTTTGCGGCGCTGCCGCTGACCAGGTTGATCACACCGGGGGGCAGGCCGGCCTCGTTGAGGATCTCCATCAGGAAATGGCTCACCAAAAGCGTCTGAGTCGCAGGCTTGAAGACCACCGTGTTGCCCATCAGCGCCGCCGCCGTGGGCAGGTTGGCGCCGATGGATGTGAAGTTGAAGGGGCTGACCGCGAACACGAAACCTTCGAGTGGCCTGTACTCCAGGCGGTTCCAGGCCGTTCCGTCGTTGTTCGGCTGCTGAGTCAGAAGCTGGTCGCCGAAGAACGCGTTGTAGCGCCAGAAGTCGATCGACTCGCAGGCCGCGTCGATCTCCGCCTGGTGGGCAGTCTTGGACTGACCGAGCATGGTGGCCGCGTTGATCGTGTCGCGCCACTTTCCCGCCAGCAGGGAGGCGGCGCGCAAGAGCACCGCCGCACGCTCGTGATAGGACGTGGCGGCCCATGCGCGGCGGGCTTTGAGGGCGGCGTTGATCGCGTCGGTGAAGTCCTTGTCGGACCCGACTGCGTACTCGGCGATGCTCAGCTCCTTGCGGTGCGGCGAATGGATATCGGCCCGCGAGGCGCCCCACCGCGGCTGCCCTCCAATCTGCATCGGGACCTCGGTCCGCGAGTCGGTAAGCTCAGCCAGTCGCGCCTTGAGGGACGCTCGCTGGGGGTCGCCTGGCGCGTACTGGCGCACCGGCTCGTTGACTGGGGTGGGAACTCTGAAGTGTCCGTCGGCGGTCATTTCGACTCCTCGCTGATGCTGCTTCTGATTTCCCAAATCGTAACCCGGGCTCGTATCTCACCAAGTTGGCCGTCAAGACTGTTGGGAGGGGCGCTTTGATCGGCCTGGTCCCGGACTCCACGGCTCGATCCCTCACCACCTCGGATCGAGTCCGCAGGACCGTCGCCCTGCTGGCGCGCCGCGGCTACGCGCTGGACGCTGAGCGGATCGCACAGGTGTGCATCGGGGGTGCGATATCGCCGCGTCAGGTGAGATGGGCGGTCTCCGCCGCGGGCCACGATCTCTCGATCGCGGACGATCTCGTGGTCGATCGCGAGGGACTTGCCCGGGTCGAACAGATTCGTTCCCGTGCGCAGGGCCATCGGGACGACGCCGGCGCCTATGTCGAGATGACGGTCCGGTTTGTGCGGTCGCTGGTTGCCCTGGCGCCCTTCGTCCGCAGCGTCTCGATCGCGGGGTCGCTGGCGAGCGGAGGGTTTCGAGCGTCTGACGACGTGGACCTCAACCTGATCGTCGACGACGGCCACCGTCACCTCGCATACGTGGTGGTGAACGCGCTGGGCCTGGTCCACGCCATGGCGCACCGGGCGAAGCCCGTCGACGACCTCACGCGGCGGCCCATCGCCCCGCGCCTCATGACGGCAAACCTGATCCTCGAGCGGTCGCAGTGCCTGCCTCTCGAGCGCCAGGACGAGGACATGGCATTCGAGCTCCTGATGGCGGAGCCCCTCTTCGGCGTCGACTCGATCGGGGAGTTGATCGACGCCAACCCAGCCCTGCTCGAGCACTTCCCTCAGCTTGCGGACAAACCCGCAGCTCTGGCCGTAGAGCCTCCCACGCACCGCCTGCCGTCAGCGCTGTTTCCGGGGTTTCTTGACGGGGCGGCGCGGGCGCTCGGCGAAAGCGCGTGGCGGTACATGCAGTGGACCCGGCGGCACCACCCAGACGCTCTCGAGCGCGTGCAGTATGTGCGCTCGACCATGCGCCCCTACGCGCTGTTCGACCATTGATACTGGCCGCCGCTCTAGGCATCGTCGGGGCCACGAGCTTTCTCCTGTTCGCGTTTGGCGTCAACCTTCTCTACCTGACGTGGCGCGCGACCCGGTTGCTCCCGCAGGCGGAGCCGGCGATCGCATCCGGCGACGAACCTCTCGTCTGCGTGCAGGTGCCCGTCTACAACGAGCGATACGTGGCGGAGCGCGTGCTCGACGCTGTATGTGAGATCGACTGGCCGGCGGACCGGCTCGAGGTCCAGGTACTCGACGACTCGGATGATGAGACGACGTCGATCGTCGCGCGCCGCGCCGCGACGTGGCGGATCGAGGGAAAGCGGATCGCCCATGTCAGGCGCGGAACTCGAGAGGGCTACAAAGCGGGCGCGCTGGCTCACGGCCTGACCCTCACCGACGCTCCGTTGATCGCCATCTTCGATGCGGATTTCGTTCCTCCCCAAGACTTTCTGCGGCGCACCGTGGGGGCCTTCCACGATCCGAGGGTCGCCTTTGCCCAGGCGAGATGGGGGCACCTGGACGAGGGCTACTCGTGGTTCACGCGACTGCAGGCGCTCGCGATCGACTTCCACTTCCTGGTCGAGCAGGCCGTGCGTTGCGCCGCCGGTTACTTCACGAACTTCACGGGCACCGCCGGAATCTGGCGACGTGAAGCGATCGATGACTCGGGCGGTTGGAGCGCGGACACGCTGACCGAGGACCTCGACCTGAGCTACCGGGCGCAGCTTCGCGGGTGGCGCGCGGCTTATCTCGAAACACTTGTCGTCCCCGAGGAGCTGCCCGTCTCGATCGACGCCTATCGGCGCCAGCAGTCGAGGTGGGCCACTGGAAGCTTCCAGTCCGCTTTCAAGCTGCTCATCCCGGTCCTGCGCAGCCGCAACCGCGCCGCGGTCAAGCTCCAGGCGACCGTCCACCTGCTCGCATACGGCATCGGCCCGTTGATGCTGCTGCAGCTCATGTGTTACCCGGTGCTCCTGATCACGCTCGGACGCCGCGGACTTCCCTGGCCGCTCGCCGGTGCCGCGATTCTCATCGTTCCGATCGCGGTATCGCCCTGGTTCGGGTTCATCGTCGCGCAGACGCGCCTCGGTCGACAGTGGTGGTCCGGCCTTCCGTCGCTTCTCTGCCAGGTCGTCGGCGCGGGGATGTCCCTGACGGCTCTGCTCGCACTGTTTCGGGCCACGCGACGCGGCGGAAGGTTCGTGCGAACACCCAAGTACCGGATCGAGAGGCCCGGGCAGGAATGGCGCCACCAGGCGTATGTCAGGGTGGGTGACCCACGCGCGCTGGGCGAGGCGTTTTTCGGGATCGGCGCGCTCGCGATCATCCCGATCGCGGGTGTGATGCACCAATGGCTGCTCGTCCTCTACACCAGCATGTTCGCCCTGGGCTTCCTGACCCTCGCCTCCCTCAGCGCCATCGACGCGCTCGAGGTTCTCGCCCTGCGCAACCTCGGGCGGCGCGCCCTGGCGCGATTCCACGCGGCCAAGCTCACGCTCGTTCTGCTCGGCCTTTGCGCCGTCCTGCTGCTCTTCGCGGCGCAGATGCCGGAGCCGTTCGAGGACGGCTACGGGCACTGGCTCATCGCGGCAAACCTGGCGTCGACAGGACATCTCCACGATCCGCTGTTCGGCATGGAGGACACGTGGCTACCCGGGTATCACCTGCTGGCGGCGGCCGTCCTGCGCGTGTTCGGCCTGTGGCAGCTCGGAGCGTTGAAAGCGCTCGGAGCTCTGCTCGGGCTCGTCACCCTCTCCTGCGTCTACACGCTCGCGCCCAACACGCGCCAGGCCAGGCTCGCGGTCGCGCTGCTGGCCCTGAACCCCGTCTTCCTGTTCACGTCCGGGTCGGCGGTCGTCGAGCCCCTTCTGACCGCGCTCCTGACGGGCACCGCCCTCGCGGCGGTCCGCGGGCGGATGAAGGCCGCGGCGGTGCTGGCGGCGCTGGCGTGCCTCACCGCCACAAAAGCGTGGATCTGGGTCGCGGCGGTGGCCGGCTTCACAGCCGTCGAGCTCTTGCGACGTCGAGCTCCAGCCGGCCTGCGCTGGCCTGCCCTCGCATGGGCTGTCCCGGCGATCGCGGTCCTCGTTTTTCTCCAGCTCGGCTTTGCGCCGGCCACCCACTCGGTCGCTCGGGGCTCGCTCGAGCTCGCCTCGGCCACCACCCGCGGCAGCATTCCGAGCGGCGCGCTCGCCCGGGTGACCGAGCTCGCGCTCACCTACGGGCGCGCGGCGCTGCCCTTAATCGCCTTTGGCGCGGTCGGCCTGTGGATGGTTGGCCACCGTTGGTCATCGGGACTCGACCGGGCCGCCGTGCGGTTCCTTCATTTCCCAGCGCTCGTCTACCTCACGGCGGTGTTCGGGTTGGTCGCGATAGGCGCGTACACGGGGAGCCACCGCTACCTCTACCCGGCGCTGCCCTCGCTTGCCCTTCTCGCCGCGGCTGCTCTCGACCGGTACGCTCCCACGGTCCGGTTGGTCGCGGTGGGGGCGACCGGATTGCTGGCGGTCGCGTTCCTGCCGGTCTTCGCGAGCTTCGCCGCCGACAATGCGGGCCTGATCGCAGCCGGACAGGCCGCCGCGAACCGTCAAGGGGTGCTCGTCACCGACTCGCCCGTGGTTGCCTTCTACAGCCATAAGGCGCCCGCGCAAATCTCGGGCTCACAGCTCCTTCCTCTCGACCGCGCAGGCGCCGTCGACTGGCTGCAGGCGCATGGCGCATCGGAGCTCGTCATGGAGAACATCAGCTACTACCGGGCGGTCGTTGTGTTTCCCGACCTCGCCGCGGGCAGGCCAACCCCGCCATTCACCTTGACCGGCAACGGAAATGAGTTCCAGGTTTCGGGTGGCAAGACCGTCTACGCGTATGCGCTCGAGAATTGGTCGTTCGCGATCGCGCCGCCTGGCGAAGGCAAGACCGCCCCCCTGGCCAGGGGCCTGACTCTGAAGGTCGCCGGCGCGCCTGTCGCCGGTGAGGGCATGGGGTTTGGCGTCCCGATCGTCCACTATCCCGACGGCTGGGTCTACTCGCGCAACGCGACGACCGTCGATGTTTCGACAGCGACCGGCACGATCTGGAGGCGCACCTACCAGCTCGACGAGATCGGAGGTGACGCGGCACACGACTACTCGTTCGTGCCGATTACATCTCGCGGCGCCATCGAAGTGACGTATACCGTCGACTCGACCGGCGTCGCTGTAAAAGTGCGCTTGATGCGGCTCGATCCCGGATATTCCGAAATCGGAATCCTCAACGAAGAGTCGGCTGCATTCAACGACTTCGCGGCCGGCGGAAGCCCGACCCTTGTCAACGGACAGTTCGGCAATTGGGAACCGGTGACGGGGGCCTGGGCAAGGCTCCAGTCAAGCAGTCTCGGCGTGCAGTGGTCGCTGCCGTCGATTGCAGGCGCGCAGCTCCATGGTGGGCGCGAGCACAACCTGCCGCAGTTCAACTGGGCGGGACTGGACTATCTCTTCCCGTCCGGCTTCGCGGGCGCAGATTACCGAATCAACGTGCAGGAGGCGAGATGACGCCAGAAGGGAAAGTCGACGTCGTGCTCGTGTATCCGCAGCGCGCTCCGGCGCAGGGAAGGCACTGGATCATGCCGTCGCTTGGGCTCATGTATCTGAGCGCGTCGCTGCGTCAGGCGGGCTACTCGGTGCGACATATCGACCACACGTTTTTGGAGCGGCGCGAGGTCATGGCCGAGATCGATAGGCTGCAGCCTGCTGTGATCGGCATCTACTGCATGATCACGATGCAGGACGAAGCGCTCTCGCTTGCTGCGCAGGTTCGAGGCAAGGCGCTCACCGTGGTCGGAGGTCCATACCCGTCCGGTGAGCCCGAAACCTTCGTCGATCAGTTCGACCTTGTGGCTGTCGGCGAAGGCGAGCAGACGATCGTCCAGATCATGGATCACCTCGACGACCGCCGCTTCGAAGAGATAGCGGGCGTGGTCTTCAAGCGCGACGGAGAGATCGTTCGCGGCGCGTCCAAGGTCCGCGTCAAGGACATGTCGCATCTTCCCCTGCCGTATCGGGGCGACGTGCCGAACGCCGAATACATCGCCTACTGGCGCAGGCACTGGAAGGACGCGACGACTCCGTTGATGTCGACACGCGGCTGCCCCTTCCGCTGCGACTTTTGCCACAAGTCTGTGTTCGGAGACCTGTTCAGCGCACGGCCGGTGGAGTCGGTTGTGGCAGAGATGCGGGAGATCGCGGAGCTCGGCTACGACCACATCTGGATGTCGGACGACCTGTTCACTCTCAACTACAAGCGCACGTTCGAGCTCGCGCAGGCGATCGAGGCGGCGCATCTCCCGCTCACCTGGGAATGCCTGAGCCGCGTCACGCACGTCGACCGCGCGCTCTTCGAACAGATGCGCCGCGCAGGCTGCAAGAGAATCTTCTTCGGCATCGAATCCGGGGATGAGAACGTGCTGAAGGAGATGAAGAAGGGCATCACCCCTGACCAGGCGCGCGCCGCGGTCGAGGCTTGCGTCGCGGCCGGCATCAAGGCAGCCGGATTCTTCATGGTCGGCTACCTGGGCGAGACCACCGATTCGCTGATCCGCAGCATCAACTTTTCGAGCAGCCTTCCCCTCGATTACGTCAGCTACACGATCGCGTATCCGCTGCCGGGCACCGGCTTCTACGAGCGCGTGCGCGAGCGCCGCCAGCACGGAGAGTGGCACAAGGTGCGGCACAACAGGTTGCTCTTCAACACCGACTTCTCGGAGCACAAACTGCGGGCCGCGATCCTCAAAGGTGCGATCCAGCATCGCCTCAACCGGATGCACCTGCGTCCGGCGGCCAGAGCCTTCCAGCTCGCCACCGATCCAGTGCTACGCGTCCTGCGCTAGCGATCGCGCTGGTCGCCGGTGTCGCGGCGGTGGCGTGCGGCGCGACCCCCACGATCGCCACACCCGCGTATCCGGAGACCGGTCTCCTTCTGCTGTCAATCAAGGACGGGACGCCGCGAGCCTCGGCCCCGATCGGATCGGACGTGGTGGCGGTCATCGTTTCCGGCGACGGCAAGACCGCCTACCTCGCCGACAGCGCCCCGGGTGACGTCTACTCGGTAGCGCTGCCCGACCTCGAGGTCGCCTGGAAGCACCACGTCGGCGGCGCGCCATTCGGATTGCTGCTGCACGGCGGTCGCCTGTTCGTCAGCCTCTTCTCAGGCGCCCGGGTGGTCGAGCTCGACCCCACCAGCGGTGCTCAACTGGCGACTCACACCGTGCACGACGGGCCCGCCGTGCTCGCGGTTGGCCCGGACGGTCGTGTCATGGTGGCCGGCACTCGCGGCCACGTCGATTACCTCGATGGGACGTCGACGCCCGCCGGCAACGGTTTCGCTGTGGCCGTCGTGAACGGCGCGATATGGACCGCCGACTACGAGCGGGCGGAGCTCGTGCCCGTGGGCGGCGACCACCGCGTGGGACTGCCGCTGCCGGTCTTCCCATTCTGGCTCGCGCCCGGTGCGGGCGACGCGCTCCTGGTGGCGGCCGAAGGCGGGACGGAGGACACCGACCCGGGCGGTGTGTTTTCTTTCGACACGATGACGGGGGCGTTTA
The DNA here is from genome assembly GCA_050734495.1 of Candidatus Dormibacteraceae bacterium. Classification (GTDB taxonomy): domain Bacteria; phylum Chloroflexota; class Dormibacteria; order Dormibacterales; family Dormibacteraceae; genus Palsa-870. Next base: position 23,311 of record JBOHUQ010000028.1, on the reverse strand, counting down.
CGACTCTGGGCACCCCCAAGGACCCCGACCAGGTGCTGCAGTCTGGATCAACGATCTTCGTCGCGGCTCACGGCGATCGGGACGTACTTGCGATAGATGCCGGGCGGACCAGGACTTGGGCACGCGGCGCGGCGGCGGTGGCGCTGGCTGCCGACCCGCCGCTCGGATACCTGGTCGTCGCGGTGAACACCCATGAGTGAGACCTGGGTCAGCCTCCTCAGAATCACCGTGGGCCTCTACTGGCTCTACTTCGCGAGCACCAAGTGGCAATCTGTCGATTGGGTCAAGGGTTTGATTCAATCCGCTGGAGCTGCCAACCCGATTCCAGGTCTGCACCAATTCTTGATTCAGGTCGCGGCCCCAAACTGGTTTCTTTTCGCCGTTGCCCAGACAATCGGCGAGACGATTGTTGCATTCCTGCTCATTGTCGGCCTCGGTACCAGGTGGGCCGCCATTCTTGGCCTACTTCTCGCGGTCAGTCTTGCTCTTGTCGTTGGGTTCGAAGTGAGTGACGACGGGTTCCGGTGGTTGTACTACCTCGCAGTGGTGGTAAACGCACAGGTGATCGTGTCAGGGCCGGGAAAATTCGCCGTCTCACGCTTCAAATGGGTCCCGGAGTTCCTTCGGTGATCACGCGGTGGCGGGATGACGCGGTGTTGATTCAGCATCTCTATTCGCTTCTCGAGTGCCCATCGTGCGGAGCCTCGCCCGATCCGTCGCTTCCAAACTGTCCGCAATGCGGTCGGTCGATCACCACTCCGGCCGGGCACCTAGACCTGCTGGACGATAGCGTTCGCGATGCGGCTGACCGCTTTGTCGCTATATATAGCGAGCTGCGGACCAAGGAAGGCTGGGCAAGCAGCGATGGCCTCGAAGATCCATCAAATGCAAGGACTCTTTATGGCGTCATCGCGTGCGGTCGATATCTGAGGTTGGGCGAATTTTCGCCCGCTTGAACGTGGGCGACGCGCGTCCATTGATCGTGGATGTCGGGTCTGGAAGCGGGTGGGCCGCACGATATGTCAGTCGCGCCGACGTAATCGCAATCGACCTGCTTGATGTTGAATCGCGGTGGGCCCTCGGCGTCCGGGCGGACATGCGGCGCCTTCCCATCCGAACTGCGGTCGCGGACGGGATATTGTTCGCAGCGTCCCTGCATTACGGAGCTCTCGAACCAGTCCTGGCTGAAGCCGCCCGCGTTCTGCGCGCGGACGGGTTACTGGTCGTGGTTGATAGTCCAATCTATACGGACCACATCCGGCGGGTACAGGCTGTTGCTCGCTCTGCGAACTATTACTTGAAGGCAGGATATCCAGAGTTGGCTGATCGATACCACCCAATCGAATCATCGGGTTTCAGGAGAGCTCTACTTGACTCGGGATTCGAGATCGAGCGTTTTGAAGTGGGTAACAAATGGCGGCAGCTCTTGCGACTTCACCGCAGACCGCCTGCCACCTTCGTGGCAGCGCGCCGATCAAAGTAATGTGACCATGCGGGTCGCAGCAGAGGGTCGGAGCAGCGAAACGATCCAGCGGACATAAGTGGCTAGGTATGCGCTTCTGTATCGCCATCGCCACAGAACCTGATTGGCGATGGGGCCTAAGGAAGGTGACCGAGTTCCCCACCCAGTCGAGTCGATCCGGCTAGGCTAGACGTCGTGAGCGTCGACGCCGAGGGTTACGGGTTCCCCGAGCACCAGCCCACGCTGGCTCGCTTGATGGAGGACATCCGCGTGCTGTCGCCCGCCGGAGTGGAACGGGTGGCGCACGGCTGGGACGAGCACGTCGGCACCGAGGGAGAGCAGGCTTTCCAGGAGGCGGAGAAGGCGGCGCTGCACGCCATCGAGCAGGCAGATCGCGGTCCGGCCTGGGACCTGGTGCGAAGCTCTCTCTTCGGGCTGACCGAGTCCGGCGACGCCCTCGTCTCGTGGAAGGCGGAGCATGGCGACATCGGGCACAAGGCTGAGCGGGCGGCTTTTGCCGCTGCGCTCGGTTTGGTGGCGAGCAACCTGATCAACCAGCACCAGGCGGCCGCCCTCCTGCGGCCGATGGCCGAAGCTCTGCCCTGGCTGCTCCCGGAGCAGACCCCCGCCTAACCCGAGCCGGGCTCCTCTATCGATTCGAGCCAGCGCCATCTTCCGCCATTCGGGCACAAATGGCCGGCTTCTGCGCCGCACGGCGGCGAAGCTCAGGACTCTAAGCGGGTACGAGCTCCGCGAGGTCGACGCTCATGTCGGCGAGCGCCGACTCGCTCACCGGCCGCCGCCTTTCGATCAACTTTCCACCGGCCTCATTGGTCTTCGAGTCGTTCATCGAGAGGACCGCGTCGATGAGCCCGTCGCGGAGATAGAAGACCGAGAACGAAAGGCCATCGCGGTCGCCGCGCCACACGGAGCGGTCATCGCCCGACGCGTTGCCGCGGTACTCCATGTTGACGTCGTACTGATCGGACCAGAAATACGGCAGCTTCGTGTAGGGCTTGTCGCCGCCGGTGATGTTCGCCGCGATTCCGCGTCCCTGGTTTTTGGCGACCTCCCAGTGCTCGACCCGGATCGCGCGGCCGAGCACGGGGTGCGCGTGAAACGCGATGTCGCCGCCGCAGTACACACCCTCGGCGGCGCGGAGCGCCTCGTCGACGCGAACACCGCCGCCTTCGATGGTCAGCCCGAGCGCCTTCGGCACGTCCAGGTTGGGTTCGATGCCCACCCCCTCGAGCACCAGGTCCACCTCTTCGCGCCGGCCGTCCGAGAGAGTCACCCCGACCACCCGGCTGCCGTCGCTGTGCCAACTCTGAACGGTGGTCGCGGTTCGCAGGTCGACGCCCTTGGCGCGGTGGATGGTCGAGTAGATCTCTCCCACCTCGTGACTCAATGCGCGACCAAGAGGAACTGGCGCCGATTCCACCATGAGCACGTCCTTGCCCATCTGCCGCGCTGACGCGGCCACCTCTGCGCCGATGAACCCGGCTCCGATCACCAGCAGTCGACTTGTTCGCTCGAGCGCCTGACGGAGGGCTTTGCTGTCGCGGAGCGACCGAAGCATCACGACGTTCTCCGCGCGTGGCGCATCGTGGAGACGGCGCGGTGTTCCACCAAGGCCGAGGATCAGCACGTCGAACTCGACTTCGCCGCCACCGTCCACCGCGAGCTTTCCTCCCTGGATGGAACCTCCGGTCACCTTCCGATTCAGCTGGAGCTCGATACCCTGCTTTGCGTAATCCGCCTCCTCGTGAAGAAAGACTTTGGACAGCTCGACCCCGCCGCGCAGGAATTCCTTGGACAGGTACGGGCGGTCATATGGACGATCGCGATCTGAGCTGATCATCGTGACCATGCCGTCGAAGCCTTGCTTGCGGAGCGCGAATGCGGCCGCATCGCCCGCGCCTCCGCCACCCACGACGACGACCCTCTTCACGTCAGACGATGCTCGCGATGTGGCGCAGCCAACGGTGGGTGTCCGGCGCGGCGCCTCGCTGTATGTCGACCAAAGATTGGCGCAGGCGCATGGAGACCTCACCTGGCTTTCCGTCGCTGACGGACCACGAACCATGCGCCGACTTGACGGCTCCCACGGGGGTGATCACCGCGGCGGTGCCGCAGGCGAAGACTTCGGTCAGGGATCCGTCAGCGCAGCGGCTCCGCCATTCTTCCGTGCTGATCTTGCCCTCTTCAGCCTTGTAGCCAAGGTCCCTGGCGAGCGTGAGCAGCGAGTCGCGCGTGATGCCTGGCAGCAGTGTTCCGGTCAGCGCCGGCGTCAGCAGCCTGGCTGACTGCCCGCTGCCGAAGACGAAGCACAGATTCATGCCGCCCATCTCCTCGACCCAGCGGTGCTCCCGCGAGTCGAGCCAGACCACCTGATCGCATCCCTGCTGTGCCGCCTGCGCCTGCGCGAGCAGGCCACCCGCGTAGTTGCCGCCGGTCTTCGCCTCGCCGGTGCCTCCCGGAGCGGCACGGGTGAAGTCTTCCGAAAGCCAGACTGTGACGGGCTTGACGCCGCTCGGGAAGTAGGAACCCGACGGCGACGCGATCAAGAGGAATGTGACCTCCGAAGAAGGACGCACGCCGAGCCCGACCTCGCTTCCGAACATGAAGGGACGCAGGTACATGCTCTGCTCAGGCGCAGAGGGCACCCACTCGCCGTCGACGCTCAACAACCCGTCGATGGCCTCGATGAACACGCTCTCGGGCAGCTCCGGGAGCGCCAGCCGGCGGGCCGACCGGCGGAAGCGCGCCGCGTGGGCGTCGGGCCGGAAAGCTGCGATGCTCCCGTCGGTCTGACGGAAGGCCTTCAGCCCCTCGAAGACCGCCTGCCCGTAGTGGAGCACATTGACCGCGGGGTCGAGCTGAAGGGGCGCGTAGGCGGAAAGCTCGGCGTCATGCCAGCCGCGCTCCCGGTTCCAGTCGATGCGAACCATGTGCTCTGTGAAGATGCGCCCGAAGCCCGGATCGGCGACGATCCGCGCCCGCTCCTGGGGGTCGACCTTCCTCGCGGACTCGATCACCGTGAATTCAAGGGCCGAGGTTTCGGTGCTCATGACACGAAGAGTAACTCCGCACGAGAGGCCGGGCGAAGCCGCCCGGCCCCGCGAGAGGAAGGAAGAGTTCGCTAGGGGAGGAGGTTGATCGGCCGGGCGGTTACGACGAGCGGCTCGACGGCCGGCAGCACTTCCGCCACCAGCTCGATCGGAGCCTTCACCACCGCCAGCAGTGGCAACCCGGAGCTCGTCCTCCGCCTGCGGCGGGGTGCTCCTAGAGCGACCACTGGATCCAACATCTGCCGCAGCCCGCTTTCCAGATACCGGTCAAAGTCGTTCATCTGTATTAGAAACGCCTCCCACAACGGGAGTACTCGAGGCCTGGCAAATCGCTTTTTGGACCGGAAACACGCTTGACCGAAGCCGCAGCCTCTCTAGGCCGCGCGCTGCGCCGGTGCCTCGAAGTTGGGCGAAAGCTGCGGCTGGGACCGGCCGTAGAGCGACCGGAAGCTCTCGTCGCGGTCTCCGAGGTCGTGGGCCAGCTTGACCATCTCGAGGCGGAGCCGGCCGGGTCCGAGACATCTGGCCGCTAGCACCACCAGGGGTTTGACGAAGACTTTTCGCCCCGTCCGGTGCAACTCCCTCCTCGAAACCATCAGCAGATAGAGAACGCCTCTCGACGGTGGAGTATTGGCGGCCTTGGTGAGATCGTTTGGGAAGCTCGGAGCCACCCGCTACGGACCTGGTTGGCGCGCCGACGCGGCGCGTCCCGGGCGGCCCAACCGTCCCAGTCCATTTAGGAGCTCCTCTGAAGCAGCCAGTGGGAACCCCTCGAATCAACAACGCATGACACGGTTTCGATACTGGCCGGTACATGTTCGACACAACCTCCACAGAACCCGCACGCGCTAGTACAATCCGACCGAGGGGACAATTGCCTTGAATGTGAGATCTTTGGTGGCCGGCGCATGGACCTGTATCGAGAGCAGGCCAGGCATGAGCCCGAGGATTGACTTCTGGATGACCGAGGTATGACGAACGAGATCAAGGCGCACGTCCTGATCGTCGAGGACCACCAGGTGGTCGCCGACGGCCTCGCCGCGCTGATCAACGACCAGAGCGACATGACGGTGGTGGGCCATGCCGGATCGGTGGCCGAGGCAATCACTCGCGCGAGCGAGCTGAGGCCGGACATCGTGTTGATGGACTTTCGGTTGACGGATGGCACCGGCGCCGACGCCGGGGCCGGAATCCGGCAGGTGCGTCCCGAGACGAAGCTGATCTTCCTGACGCGCGAGGATAGCGACGCCGCCCGCTTCGCGGCCCTCGAATCGGGCGCCAGCGCGTTCATCCACAAGTCGCGCGCCGCCTCCGAGGTGGTGGATGCAATCCGCACGGTCGCGGAGGGCGGGTCGCTGTTCACGCCCCGGTCCATCTCCGCCCTGCTCAACAAGCGGCGCGAGGTGGAGACGCAGCTCGAGAGGCTGACGCCGCGCGAGAAAGAGGTGCTGCGGATGATGGCTGAGGGCGCCGGGAGCCGCGACATCGCCAGCCGGCTCGGAATCAGCTACACCACCGTGCGCACCCACATTCGCAGCCTGGGCAGCAAGCTCGGCGTGCACTCCAAGCTGGAAGCCATCGTCAAAGCCCGCGAGCTCGCGCTGGTCGAGTAGCGCTAGCCTCCCACGACCTTCCGCCGGCCACCGCGGCCGAGCAGCCTGATCGCAGGACTCTCCGGTTCAGGCTCGATCCATCGAAGAGCCGCCTTGTGGCGGCGCTTGTCTTCATAGAGGTCGGCGTCCGCGAGCTGATAGACGGCCTGCCAGTCCTGGCCGGGCCGCCACGCCGCGACACCCAGGCTCACCGCGACCTGCTCTGCCGACTTCGCGCTGAGGCCGGCCTGGCGAATCGCGGTGCGAAGCCGCGCCGCCACGTCTCGCGCGCGATCGATGCTTGTCTCAGGCATGGCGACCGCGAACTCGTCTCCGCCGACCCGAGCGCACACGTCCGATGCGCGCACGACCCGCTGAAGCTGCTGCGCCACAAGCCGCAGCGCGGCGTCTCCGGCACGGTGTCCCTGCCGGTCGTTGATTCGCTTCAAGTTGTCGAGGTCGATCATCATCAACGACAGACGGCGCCCGTGGCGTTCCGAAAGGGCGACCTCCCGCTCCATGACGCGTTCGAACTCCCGGCGGTTGGCGAGACGGGTCAGGTGGTCCGTCCTTGCCTCGTTCGAGAACTGGCGTGCGCGGTCCAGGGCGACAGCCACCTGGTCGGCGACGGCGGCCATGAACAGCAGATCGGACGCATTGAAGAGCCGATCCCCCACCGCGCCTACGGCCATCATTCCAACGGTTCTGCCCCGCACCCGGAGCTGGGCCCGAATCGCGTTCCACACGTGGTCGGAGATGCGATCGACCCGCGACTCGGATCTGCCGATCGCCGATGCCGACGCCTTAACGTTCGGGCCGACCTGGCGTGCAAAGCCTTCGACCTGGTCGTCCTCGAGACCAACCGTGTGCAGCAGCTTGAATGAGGACCGCTCCCTGATCCAGATCCCACCCGTGCTCAGGCGCAGCGCCGCGAGCGACTCGACCAGCGCGACTTCCGCGGTTTCGGCGATGTCGAGCGAACGTCCCATCGCCGAAACGATCGCCGCCAGGCCGAACATCTCGTTCTCCCTGGCGCGGTGCTCGGCGTCGAGGTGGTCGATGTAGCCGCGCGCGATCGATGTGGTCAGACGGTCGGCGACGTTTTCCAGCCGGCTCTGTGCGAGAGCGAATATCTCGTCGCGTCGCGGACTGTCCTGCAACGGCAGCGAGACCAGCTCGACGGTCGCGCGACGGTACACCGCGAGGACGTCGATGAGGGACTCGAGGGGCACGCCTTGCGCGGCGCGAAGGCGGCCATAAGATCGCGAGCGATTGTCGTACTCGGCCCATGGCGGCTCGACGTCAGAGCGGAGCGATGCCAGCAACATGTCGATGAACCCTGCCGACGTAGCGACCAGATCTTCGCCAGTTTCCTCGCTGAGCAGGACCAGCTGTGGCGAGCGCGCACGCACCACCTCCAGCGTCCTCCGTCCGCTCTCGAGGGTGTCCGCAGCCAGGCCACTCGCAAGTGCGCCCAGCACATCGCTCGGATAGTCAGCCGTGGACCACGCCCCTGGATTCATCCCACTGTGAGAACGTCGCCCGCTCGGCTGGCACTTGAACAAGCGCCTCTACTGCAAGTGAATTATTGAAAATCCGCCCATCGGTACGGTGACCGTGGGGGTGCCCGGGCGCGACATTTGTCACCAGGTAAAGCGCCCAATCGGGAAACGCACCGGAATCAGGGGGACACCAATACCAATGGCGGAGACCATCTCAGTGAGAGCGGACGGCGGCGAAGCACGCGAGACGGCGAACGCATATGAAGCCGGGAACGAAGCGGATTTCGAACGCTTGTACCAAACGTCGTACGGAAAGATCCTCGGCACGCTGACGGCGATGCTCGGCGATCGGGCCGCGGCGGAGGACTGCGCGCAGGACGCCTTCGAGCGGGCTTACAAGAAGTGGCCTACCTGGCAGCCTATCGCGCCCGCCGAAGCCTGGGTACACCGGATCGCGATCAATGCGGCGGTTTCGTACCAGAGGAAGATGCGGCTGCGGGAAGTCGGCGAGGTGATTCGCCGGATCGGCCGGCCCGGCCTCGCGCCCGACCCGCAGGAGCTGGTCGAGCACCGCGACCTTGCGACCGCCCTGGCGAAGCTGCCGCCGAAGCAGGCTGCCGCGATCGTGCTGCGCCACTACCACGGCTACACCAACCGCGCGATCGCCCAGGCGCTGGGAATTCCTGAGCGCACAGTGGCCTCTCGCCTGGCCGTGGCCAAGGAGCGACTGCGCGTGATGCTCAAGCACTCATATGGCCCCGAAGCCGGGATTGAGGAGGCCGGCCAGCCCGGTTTGCTCGTCGCCACCGACTGAACGCCGATCGACCACAGCGAGAACGATGCAAGCACGGTTTGACAAACACGGACGGCGACTTCCGGACACGGGATATGGATGCGGTTGCACGCTTTGCGCCGCCTCCAATGCCCCCCGCTACGAGCGCCGCCACCAACCTCGCGACGGCGCCGAGGGTTGGTCTTCGTTCCGCCGGCGCGTGGTTCGCCTCATCGTCAGCCTTGGCTCCAGCCGCCCGGTTGCGGCGGGTTAACCGCCTGACACCGACCCCACTTTGAGAGGGCGCCCCGTCCTGGGCATCCTCGCCACTCTCGGCCTCCTTGTGGGCCTCGCCGTGGCGATTGTCATCGGCTGGGACGCCCACCAGGCCACTGCAATCGCATGGATGATCCAGGTCCTTGTCCTCGTCGGCGCAGTGTTCCTGCTCGCGGGCCGGATGAGGCGGCGGAGCTAAACCCTTCAACTCGATCGGTCAAAACGCGTCCGGCGGGCACCGCCAGCCGCCCGACACGTGGCCGACCACTGTGTTCGGGTCGCTGTTGGCCGCAAGGTCGAGATCGAATGATCCCGACCTGAGATCCGCGTTCACGACCAGGCTGGTCTGCGATGCGCCGGTGGCGGGAAAGTATTTCTAGTGCGTACCCGGCAGGTAGTAGTTGGAGCCTTTCTGCACCAGGCCGGCCGGCTGTGAGTACCACTCGTTGCCCATACCCAATGCATCGAGGGCGGTTTGCGTGAACTGGTGCCAGATCGGCGCCGCGATGTAGTAGCTGTCCGAGTTCAAAGTCATCTTCTGCCGCCAGTCGGGATTGCCGCCCCACACCGCGGTGACCAGGTGCGGCGTGTACCCCACGGTCCACGCATCGGCGAACGAGTCCGAGGTGCCGGTCTTCACCCCGACGGTGCGGCCGGGCAGGGTGAGCAGCGAGTTGCGTCCGAAGATCATGGCCCGATTGTTGTCGTTGGACATGATCTCCTCCATGATGAAAGCGACTCGAGGGTCCAGCACCCGCTTGCCGGGATCCGCCTGGTGCTTCCAAACGAGCCTGCCATCGCGAGTGACGACATCGATCACCCAGGGCTGGCGAAGGATTCCCTGTGTGGCCAGCACGGACGCACCGGTCGCCATCTGAAGAGGCGTCTCACCGTACCCACCCAGGGTCAGCGAGGGACCATAGGTGTTCAACGCGTCGTCAGTCGTGTAAACCGGGTTGCCGTTCGCGTCATCGTGCTGCTGGTACGGAGGCGCGCCCATCAGCCGCGCCATGTTCACAACGGCCGAGACCCCCACCCCGAGCTCGACCTTGACCGCCGGAATGTTCAATGAGTTGCCCATGCACGCCTGCAGCTGGCACGTGCCGTGATACCTGCCGTCGTAGTTGTGTGGCGTGTAGACCTCGGTGGTTCCCGGTGCGCGATAGGAGAACGGCGAGTCTGCAATCGGCGTCGTCATGCTGTACCGGCCGCTTGCGATTGCAGCGGTATACGTGAAGATCTTCATCGAGGAGCCCGGGTTCCGCGGGGGCCACACGGCGAGGTTGTACTGCCCGCCGTTCGCGTTGGGGTTGGCGGATCCGACCATCGAGACGACGGCTCCGTTGGTCGGATCGATCGCGACCAGCGCGCCCTGGCTCACGTTTCTGTAGGACAACCTGGCGATGTTGCCGCTCACCGCGCTTTGGGCCAGGTTTTGCAGCGTGGCGTTGAGTGTGGTTGTGACATGGAGTCCACCGCCATAGGTCGCGTCCGAGCCGAACTGCTTGATCAGCTGGTCCGTGGTGTAGCGGACGAAGTCGCCCGCCAGGAACGTGTTCGCCGGCAGGAACATGTGAGACGGCGGGGAGATGTCTTCCGCAAACGCTTTCGACGCGTCCTCAGCGGTGATCTTTCCGTCGCGCAGCATCGCCTGAAGCACGTCGCGCTGGCGATTCTTCGCGGACGTCCAGTTGAGCAGTGGGCTGTACAGTGTCGGGCCCTTGATGATGCCGGCGAGCATTGACGCCTGGGCCAGGTCGAGGTCCTTCGTCTGCTTGTGAAAGTAGATCTGGGATGCGGCCTTGGAGCCCCAGGCGGTGTCGCCAAAGAACACGCTGTTCATGTACATCTCGAGGATCTGAGCTTTGGTGTAGTGGCGTTCGATCTCGAAGGCGAGCAGTGCTTCGCGAATCTTGCGATCGATCGTCGGCGCGTTGCCGACCAGGCGCACTTTGGCGAGCTGCTGGGTGAGAGTCGAAGCGCCTTCTACGGACGAATGCGCGCGCCAGTCGAACATCGTGGCGCGGACGACACCCTGCGGGTCCACCCCCGGCTCCTGGTAGAAGTTGCGATCCTCAATCGAGATCACGGCTTCGGGGAGCAGCCTCCCGACGTCTGAGAGCGGTTCGTAGTAGTGCTGGTAGCCCGGCGGATGCAGGTCGGCCAGAAGCGTCGTGCCGTCCGCCGCGTAGATCATCGTGTCTTCAGGCTGAACCGCCGTCAGCGCACTGGGGTCGGGCAGCTTGTCCGCGAACGCCACGTACCCGGGCGACGTGATCATGAAGCTCGGAACCGCGATGAGCACCAGCACGAACAGGCGCACCATCCAACCCGCCGGTCGGGACAGCTTGCCCTCGGTGAGCACCCGGGGCGCGCTGGCGCGCCGCCTCATACCGTTTGGTCTACGAGGCCAGACGACCGGTCTGTTGTGCTTCATCCCCATCCTCCTCCGCCTGGACCGCCGGCGCGGGCCGCATCGGTCCGGACCAACCAATCGACAGCGCGCTCACGAGCACGTGGATGTCGACGACACGGCCGGGCGTGACGTCTGTCGCGCCGTCGCCCCTTCGGGCGCTGCCGATGGTGCGAACCGTTTCGGTCGCCCGCGCCGCAAGACCGTCCACAGCTGGCGCTCCGGCTGCCACGTACCAGGAGCGGGCGGCAAACTGGAGCTGTGAGGCGGTTTCTTGCAGCGACTCGAGACCTGCGCGTGATCCGACACGCCCGGCCCGAGCTGCGCGCGCAAGCCGCGCCGCCTGTTGCGGCAGCATCACGTCGCGCGACCAGATCGCGAAACTGACGGCCCACGCGAGAAGCGCGGCGCCGCCAACCGCCATCGCGGCTTCCAACTTGCGGCTCAACACGTCTACTGCGTAAGGCACCACAACCGGCTCAGCCGCTGCCAGCCGTGGCAGCTCCATCCACTCATAGAGCCGGACTCTCGGCTGCCACATGCGCCCCTTCGTGTACGAACGAAGCAACGCCAGAGCCACGACGTCGATGCCGCAGGCGATCGCCAGACAGGTGGCAAGCGTGAACCTGTTGTCGAGGAGCCACCCCGTGAGCCCGGCGCCCAGCAGGCCGGCCAGGGTCATGATGACCTGGTCGCCTCCCCAGAACGCCGCGGTCGTGAGCTCGCGCGCTTGAGGATTGGTGATGCTGACGACGCCGAACACGCACACGACGACGAGCACCACCCACAAGGCGATCTCGATCGGACGCGGAACCACTCGCCGGACGGGCGGAACGAGGGTTGCCGCCACCATCCCGGTAAACAGCGCAATCGAAAACTGGAGGAGCAGCGGCATTACCACGCCAGGAAAACGCGCCTCTCGCCATAAGTATTGGAACACCATCAGCGCGGCTACACAGATGGGTGGGCCGCGTGCGAGCGAGAGGCGCCGAAGTTGAGACAGAGTTGTGTACTTTGGCCCGGCCCCGCGTTGTCAAGATGGCGCGGCTGCTGACCCGCTCAGCGCCCGCGCCATTTCTTTTACCCAGCTGAAACGAATCGGCACGCGTGACGATCGCCGGTCGGTTCGAGGGGCGCGTTGTCTATTCAATGGCTGCTTTCCTCGTCGTTCTGCTTGCGACCATCGGCCTGGCGGCCAGGGCCGTCACCTACCGGAGCCAATGGAGCGCAGCGGATTCCGAAACCACCGAAGTCGGGTTGGTCGATACGTGCGCGCGCGCGTTCGTGCTGGTCCTCCTCTGCCTGCTCGGCCTCCTCGCGCTGGGCATGATGTACGGGAACGTGCTGGGCTCAGCGAACGCGAGCCCATAGGAAATAGCGCCCCTGGCCCAACTCGGTAGCACGACGTCGAGCGGCGTTTTCTAGATGGAAGCAGCCCCCTGCCCCGGGCTGCTTCCTTAGTCCCGAGCCCAGTCACTGAGCTTCGGGGAGGACGTGAAGAATGATGACTGGAGCCCGCGCCCTTCAATGAGCCGCCTCGCTCAGGAGATCGACGCGCTCGCCCTCGACCTGGCCTGGAGCCTGTGGGCCGAGCTTGGGGTCGACGGCGCGGCCCGCCGGCACGACTGGCAGGCGATTGATCTCGAGCCCCTCGTCATCTTCACAGCCCACCTGGACGGCGCCGACAACCGGATGCGCGCAAGCACGATCGACTGGTGCATCGCTAACGCGCGTTTCGCCTCTGCGTTCCGGTTGCGACACCTTGCCGAGCGTGCCAGCCCGGCCACCCGTGCCGCCTTCGGACGTTACTCGGCCACGGTGAGAGCCCACGCCAAGGCTCCATGGCCGGGAGAGGGAGATCCGTTGACCGTGTTCCACCCGGAGCGCATCGGCTCGCCGGACCTGCGACGACCGTCACTTGTTCAGCTCCGTTTGCGGGCGCTCGTCGGAGTATCCGCAAGAGCCGAGGTGTTGAAGCTCATGCTGGCGGACCCGGAGCGGCCGCAGCCCGCATCGACTCTCGCGGAAGACGCCGCGTATGGAAAAGGCAGCGTCGCCCAGGCGCTCGAGATGCTGACGATGGCCGGCATAGTCCAGGTCCAGCCGCACGGGAACCGGCTTCTCTACCGGCTGGCGAGGCCCGGCGAGCTGGCTCAAACCCTGCAATGGCTGCCGTCCACCTTTCCGGATTGGTGGCCGATCTTTTCCCTGGTCGAAGCATTGACGGTCTACGCCCACGCGCCGGCCTCGACCGACTCCCCGCTGGCCGCACTCCAGAACCTGCTCCAGCAGATCAAGCATCACCTCCATCGCCTTGGCATTGCCGAGCTGGTCCCACGGGCTGTGGTTCCAGCGTCCGTCGCGGAGTTCGACCATTGGGCCCTGGATTTCGTGGCGGAGAAGGCCGGTCACGTGCCGGCGGCCGGCACGGCGCGTGAGGTGTCATACGTGATCCACCACCTTTCATTTGGTGGGTGGCTGGGGACCGTCAACGTGGCTGGACGCCCGCCGCGCCCTTTCGATTCGGAGCAAGGACACCATGAGGAGGGGACAGGTGCAACAGAGCTCGTGTACCTGATGTTCAAGGACGTGGTGGGCAAGGGTCACAGGCGAGCGGAGGCGCCGGCGCCGGACGACGCGCGGCTCCAGGTCATCAGCCGCGAGTTCGCCGCAGAGCTCGTGAGGCCGATGCGCGCGGGGCAGGAGGCTACGTTCACCGCCGAGTTCGTGCGCCGGTGGCACGAAAACCGGCGCCAGAGGTTCGGAGCAACGGCCTAGGTCGCCCGCCGCCTCGTACCGGCGTGGTAGGCCGGCCGGCTCAGGTGGGCGAATCGCACTTGTAAGCGGACCTTTTGACCTAAATCAGCCCGCCTTGGAAGCTTTTCAGGCCAATTGACAACAGTTCAGGCTAATTAACCCGACCGCGGGAGGCCCGTTGCGGGTCGGACCGTACCTTCCTCGAGTCACCCACGCAGCCCTGGCTAGGCCTGCGTCCGGGCAGTCTCGAGGAGGGGTCTTTTGCGCTCACTGCGTCAGCTCGTATCCGATGTCAAATCGCGCCCCAAGGCGCATCTCGCTGTGGCTTTCGTTGTGGTCTCAAACCAGGTGAGCTTCGTCGCGCTGGCGGCAGCGCCGCCTGCCGCGCTGATCTCGCGGGCGCTCCATCAAGGCGCCCCGGTATGCGCGGCCGGCGTAGACGACGCCATTCCGCAGCAGGCGTGCACGGTAAGCCCGACAACGGACGACGTCAGCCTCGACGTGCCCTCCGGCTCCGAGCAGTGTCCGGCATCCGGCCCGGGCGCCGCGTGCGGAACACAGAACTCGACCGCAGCGGTCGCGCCTGGGGTCGCATCCACCCCGGACGGCCGCGTCCCGTGTCCGGCCGCCACGGACGACCCCGCTTCCAGCAGTCCCGCGGCATGCACAGACGTGCTCCTGCCCGCATCCAATCCGGCCGCCCCGGTGGGTCGGGGAGACTCGATCGCTCCGCCCGCCGTCACCCCGAGCGTTCCGGTTTCTACGTTGCGCCCGGCCGCACCCGTGCAACGCCTCCAGCTCGACGCCGGAAACTCGTACCTGCACGGGGGGGACAAGGCGATCCTCACCGCGACGGCGAATGCGACCATGACCGGAACCAGCAGCGCGATCGAGATCTTCGACCGGACCACGCACACCCTGGCGGGCGCCTGCATGCAATCGAGTCAGTGCATCGTGGCTTATGCAGCCACCTCCGGACTCCACACCTTCGTCGCGTTCATTACTCAGCCCGGCGTGACGCTGCCGGCCGCCGGCGCCGGTCCGGCCTCCAACGAGGTCGGCGTGACCTGGCTCGGCATCTCCCTCGCATCCGATTCCACGCTGGTTGCTCCCGGAAAGCCGGTGACCTTCACCGCAACTTCGACTTTCGACGTCGGCAAAGCCGGTCGCGTGATCGTGATCTACGACAACACGACCAAGGAGAAGCTCACCTACTGCAGCCGCGGCACGACCTGCAGCACGTCGGTCACGCAGTCGGGCGGCGGCGTTCATGAGATCGTCGGCTGGGTCCCGGGTCAGCCTGAAGCGATGTCACAGTCGATCACCGCGACATGGCTCGGCGCCTCTCTGGCCGCTACCTCCACTTACGCGCGCACCGGAGGAACCGTGCACCTCACGGCGACGGCCGACACCGACCTGACGAACACTCCCTGGAGCCTCGGCATCTACGACCAGCACGGCCAGCTGGTAGGAAAGGCCTGCAAGAACGGAAACACCTGCAGCGCCGATATCACCCTCACTTCCGGCGACGCGCCTTACTTCTCGGCTGTGATCGGAGCGCTGCCACCGGTGGACACCACGTCCAAGCTGGGCCAGCTTCTCAGCAAGGTCGCGGGCCCGTCGACTCTGACCAACCTCCAGGCTCGCTCCACCGCGATTCAGCCCACCCGCATCCTTTGGGGAGTCGATTCGTGCAAGGCGTTCACAGGCAGCCCGACCGGCGCCGACGGGCTGCTGCCTCAGGTCGCGACCGCGCTCGGCACGCCCGACTTCTGGGGCCGCTACCTGACCGACACGGTTTGCCCCGGGATCAGCTCCGCCGAGATCGCCGCGGCGGCCCATTTCCACATGGGGATCCTGCCGATCTACAACGCCTACGACTGCTCCAACGTGGTCGGGTACGACACCGGCAAGGGGTATGCGGCGAACGCCGCGGCCGCCGCCGCCAGCCTGGGCATTCCCCAGGGCCGAGCGCTCGCGATCGACATCGAGCCGCCTGGCGATGCGTGTCCCGGAGCGGCCGGCGTGGACGCCGGCTTCATCCAGGGGTGGTATGACGGCGTCGCCGGAGCCGGGTACGTCCCCGCCTATTACGGCAATGGAACCGCCGGCAGTGAGTTCGGCTCAGCCTGGTGCGCCGCGGTAGCGGCCCAGCCGGCAGTGGGCAGCTACTCCTATCTTTGGTCGTTCGAGCCCTCGCTGCTCGGAAGCTACAACCGAGCCACCGCGCCGGGCTACGCGCCCAACCAGACGGGATGCGCAGGGCCGATGGCCGCCTGGCAGTACCAGATCAGCTCGGGTTCAGACCCCGACGTCGACCACGACGAGGCGCTCTCCAGCCTGCCCCTCTGGTTCCCACACTAAGTCAACCACCTGGGCGCAATGCGGCCACGAGGATGGGGAATCACTGATCGCTGCTGATCGCCGGCCTCCCAACCGTGGGAGGTCGCCCTCGGCGAGAAGCGCCGGGAGGAGTGTGCTTTTCCGGGTGTCGGCGGTCGGTTGCGCGTTCTCCTTACCAGTCTCGTATTGGATTTTCAAGCCTAGGGGGCAACGCAAATGGAACGCAGAGACACAGAGATCGTTCGCGACGACGTCGCCGGCACGGTGCGCGAGGAATCGCGCGTCACCCGAGACCTCGGCGTCGGACCGGTCACGGATTCGGCAGAGGTGGTCAGCACCATCACTCCCGCGCGGCGGGCCATCGAGGTCTGCTACCTCGTGTTCGGGATCATCGACGCGCTGCTGATCATCCGGGTGGTCCTGAAGCTGCTGGCGGCCAACCCGCTGGCGGGCTTCAGCAGCTTTGTCTACGGCCTGACCGATATTTTCCTGGCGCCCTTCAAGAACCTTCTTCCGGTGGTTGGCGGGAGCTCAGGCGGAGTCCTCGAGATGTCCGCCGTCATCGCGATCATCGTCTACGGGCTCATCGGGTGGGCGCTCGCTCGCGTGATCTCGATCATGTTCGCGCGCAATGTGACGGTGGCCCGACGGAGCTCGCGCGACATCGGTGGCCCGCGTCCCGACTGACGGGCGCGGATGACAAATCGGTCGCGAGGCACGTCGCCTCGCGGCCGCCGACTTCGAACTAACCAGCCCGAAGGCCCGGCGTCGCAGCAAGGTCACGGATGTCCTGCACCTGTCGAGTGATCCAGCGCGCGATGTCGTTGGTGCGGACGACCGCCCGCGCGCCCTCGTTGAGCCGCTTGCGCTCCTCCGCGCTCATCACGATGCCTTTGTGCATGGCGTCCGCGGTGGCCATGATGTCGAAGGGATTGATCGACAGGACGTGCGACTGCAACTCCTCGTGGGCGCCCGCGTTCTCCGAAAGCACGATCACGCCGTCCGCCCGGTTGACCAGGGCGCCTTCCTTGACGACCAGGTTCAACCCGTCATAGACCGGGTTGACCACCAGCACGTCGAAGTTGCGCAGCGCCGCCATCGCCTTGCGGACGCTCTCGCCGAACTCGAGGCGAACGGGCAGCCAACCCTGGCTCCCGTACTGCGCGTTGATGCGTTGAACCACCTGGCGCACGCGGCGCACGTAGGTCCGATAGACCGCGACGTCCTGCCTCGACGGCTGGAGGAACGCCCAGAACTGCACCTTGCCCTTCAGCTCGGGGTGGTGAACCAACAGCTTCTCGTACGCGAGGAATCCACGCACGATGTTCTTCGATGGATCGGTGCGGTCGATCCGCACGATCAGGTGCTCGGGCCGCCAGTCGCGCAGCTTCCTCTCCTCGACCATGACGCCGTGTGAAAACGACAGCCGGGTCGTCGAGGCGACGTCGATCGAGATTGGATAATTGCGCACGTAGACGACGCGCCCGTCGATCAGCACCGCCCGTTCGCGGTCGTCGACCGCGAGTCCTCCGTTCATCTCACACGTCATCAAGAAGTTTCGAACGTCCCCGCTCGACTGAAAGCCGACGATGTCGCAACCGAGCAGGCCGTGGAGGATGGCGTCTCGCATCTCCCTCGGCAGCACCTTCCAGTACTGCGGCGTCGGCCATGGAATGTGCACGAAGTGCTGGATGATCGCGCCGGGCACATGCTCGCGGACGAGGTTGGGCACGAGATACAGCTGGTAGTCGTGCACCAGCACGAGGGGCCGTTCCGGCAGCCGCGCGGCAACCTCCGCCACCCGCCGAGCGACCTGACGGTTGACCTCGACGTAGCCGTTGGTCCAGGCGCGATGAATCCGTCCGTTGATGATCGGCTGCTGGGCCAGATCCCACAGGTAGTGCTGGACGAACCACAACACAGGGTTCGAGATCGTCGAGTAGTACTGGTCGTACTGCTCGGGTGTCGGCGTCACGTAGTGAAGGCGGGCGTCGCCGCGAATGAGCGGCACCGTGGAGGTGGCGCCCTGCTGCGCGACGAGCTGGCGCTCGGCGTCGGTCCGGGCGCAGGCGACCCAGTCGGCGCCCGTGACCTCCGCCAGGGTCAGCAGTGCGGTGATGACACCGCCGGCGCCACGCGTGAAGCCGCCCTCCGGGCGCGGCTCGTGTGGTGCGCGGTTCGCGACCACGATTGCGGAGCTGTGCGGCAGCGTCCGGGTCACATAGGCGCGCATCGACGTACCAGGCCGGCGCCGCTCAACGCTGTCGAGGAATGGGCTGTCGCTCACGTTCAACACCTACGGGCTCGGCGGGGGTGATGCCGGAGGTGGTGACGGCGATGGTGGAGGGGGCGACGCCGGAGGCGTCGGTGTTGGGAGCTGCGACGGCGAGGGCGCGGGGCTGGGGGAGGCCGACGGCGACGCGGACGGGCTCGCTGACGGCGAAGCGGTCGGCGAGGGTGAGGCCGTCGGCGAAGCAGACGGGGTCGCGTTGCACCCACCGGCCAGGAAGATGTATTGCGTGTCGGCTCCGTTGCAGCCCCTGGTTATGCCGGGCGGCTGCGAGTACCAGTCGCGCATGTTGCCGGGGAGGGCGTTGATGAAGCGCTTCATGGTTGTTTTGCCGACCTGCTCGCCATAGGCGGTGATGAGGCCGCCGCCTCCGTTCGGCGCGGTGTTGCCGACCCAAACCCCCACCACGATGTTCGGGTTGTAGGCCATGATCCACGAGTCGGGGATTCCGCCCCGGCCGTTGTCGCTGGTCCCCGTCTTGCTTGCCATCTGCCGGTTCCACCCGAAGCCCCACTGGTACTGATAGTCCTTGAGGACGCCGGTGATCAGGTACGCCTCCGCGGGCGTGAGCACCCCGGTGCCGCTGGGAGTTCCATGCGAGTAGATGGATTTACCGGAAGCGTCGTCCACCTCGCGGATGACGCTGAGGTCGACGCGCCGGCCCTGGTTGGCGAACGTCTGATACCCCTGGACGTGCTCGAACAGGGTGACGTCGCTGCCGCCGATGGCGGTCGAAAGCCCTGGATCGAGATGGCTCTTGATTCCCATCGCGTGCGCAAGGGCGATGACGTTCTGCATCCCCTCCATCTGCCCGACCTGGACTGCGGGGATGTTGCGCGAGTAGAGAAGCGCCGTGCGGGCCGGGATGTCGCCCATGCCGCCGTTGTCGAAGTCGTGTGGCGAGTAGCCGTTGAAGTTGGTCTGCCTGTCGTGAAGGATCGTCGCCCACGTGATCTTGTGGTCGCGCAGCGCCGCTTCGTACACGTACGGCTTGAACGAGGATCCCGGCTGACGCTCGGCGAGCACGACGTCGAACTGGCCCGCGATCGAGTCATTGCCGTAGTCAGCCGAGCCGACCCACGCAAGGACCTCGCCGGTCTTCGGATCGGCGGCCAGCATCGCCGAGTTGTTGACATTGGTGAATGAGAGGTCCTGCACGCCGCTCGTCACGGCTCGCTGGGCGATCTGCTGGACGTTCAGGTCCAGCGTGGTGTGCACGACGATCCCACCCTGCTGGATGGCGGCTGAACCGAACATGGTCTCCAGCGTCGC
The DNA here is from genome assembly GCA_050734495.1 of Candidatus Dormibacteraceae bacterium. Classification (GTDB taxonomy): domain Bacteria; phylum Chloroflexota; class Dormibacteria; order Dormibacterales; family Dormibacteraceae; genus Palsa-870. Next base: position 3,561 of record JBOHUQ010000028.1, on the reverse strand, counting down.
GAGCACGTGGTCGACGAAATGCGGCGCCTGGCTCTGCCGGGCGGTCGGCTGGATATGCAGCTCGGATTTGACGTCTTCGCTGGCGGCCTTGCCGGCTTCCGATGAGCTCAGCTTGCCGGTGGCAACCATGCCCTGCAGCACGTACAGCTCGCGCTCGTGGGCGAGGTCATAGTGCCGGACGGGGTCGTAGGCCGTGGGGGCCTGGATCAACCCCGCCAAGAAGGCCGCTTGCGCCGCGGTGAGGTCTTTTGGCGCCTTGTCGAAATAGGTCTTGGCGGCGGCGCCGACGCCGTACGCGCCGTGGCCGAAGTAGACGCGGCTCAGGTACATCGTGAGGATCTGGTCCTTGGAGTAGCGCTGCTCGATGGCCACCGCGAGCACGAGCTCCTGGACCTTTCGGGTCAACGACTTCTGCGGCGTCAGGAGCTGGATCTTGACCAGCTGCTGGGTGATGGTGCTGCCGCCTTCGTTCAGCCCACGCGACGTGACGTCGACCCAGAGCGCGCGAGCGAGCGAGGCGGGATCGATCGCGCCATGGCTGTAGAAGTTGCGGTCCTCCGCCGCGAGCACCGCCGCGGGGGCGTAAGACCCCATGTCGCTCAGGCTGACGTTGATGTGATAGTGGCCGGCTGGGTTCCAGTCTTCGATCAGCTTCCCGTTGCGATCGAGCACGACGACATCGCCCGCCGCCAGCACGTCCTGGGTTGGGTCGGGGAGGTCGCGAATCGCCCACAACACATAAAGCGTCGAGGCTGTGAAGACGATCCCGATCGCGCCGGCCACCCAGGCGCGCTTCGCCCACAGCCAACCGAATGGCCGGGACCACAGCGCCTGCCGGCCGCTGCCGGCGACGGGTTTGGAATCCACCCTTCACGCTCCTCCTCAGGCGCTCTTCTGTGCGCGGCAAACGCCCGCACCGAAGCGCTTCGAAGAGGGAAACGCCGGGTAGGACCCGCCTACCCAGCGCCTTTACAAGGGTTAGCCGAACTCGACCGCTATGTAGCCGTAGCCGTTTGAGGCCACCACCCATGCCGTCGCGACGTAGTGGTACGGGCCGAGGATGTTTGCCAGGTGCTCCGGGCTCGCGACGAACATGGAGTTGAGCCGTGGGTCGTTGATGCCCGCCGACCAGTCGCCGACGTTCTCACCCGCCTGGTGGCCGAGGCCGCAGCTCAGATCAAGATTCGGTCCGTTGGTGTGGGAGATGAAGCCCTGGGCGCCCATGCGCGCAGCGTTGCTGCGTGCAACGTTGGCGAGGCACCCGTTCCAGGTCAGGGGACCGAGGCCGCGGCCGGCGCGATCCTGGTTGATCAGGGCCTGCTGGGTCGAGCCGATGACGACCACGGGAGGGGGAGGCGGTGGGGCCTGGTGGACCGGAGCAGCGGGCGCCGGTGCTGGTGGGGGCGGTGTCGGGCTGGGATCGGGGGTGGGCCTTGGAATCATCCGCTGCGGAGCGGGGTCGCTGACGTCGACGACGTCGTTCGGACCGACCGTGACCAGCTTCTTTGAGGCCGACAGCGTGGGGCTCGCAGTCGAATGTTCTCGTATGAGGGCCGTCGCGCCGGTGGCCAGCGCAAGCACGACGACAAGTCCGGCAAGCCAGGAAAGGAATCTCATAACCGGTCGCTGAGTCTGACGGGCGGCCTGCCGCAACCCGCCGGGGACGAGGTAAAAGCTTGTAAATGAAACCGATTGTCTGTGCGGCCCCCGGGTTTGGCGCGGTTAAGACGAGCCTATCGGGGCAGCCTGCTCTTCAATCGTTCGAACGCCATGACGAGCAGAGTTTCGGCGGTACGTTCCCACCCCGGAGTCTGCTGCCACATGAAGGCCATCGCCCTGAGCGCGAGCTGCAGCGCTTCGTAAACGGAGAACCGCTGGAGCGTTGCGTGCGGCCGGAGCTCGATGTAGCGCCGGAGGAAAAGGAGCCTCGTCTTTTCAGCCGCGACAGAATCCGCCCAGCCCTTCGGCGCGGTGGGGACCGTGTAGGCGCAGAACTTGCCCAGGTCGTAGCTCGTTTCGGCGACGGCGAAGTAATCGAAGTCGAGCAGCGTCAGTTCGCCGTTGTGATGAATGAACTGGTCGTATTTCATATCGCCGTGCGTCGAGAGCAATTCCTCTTCGGTGGTCTTCCTTACGCGATCACGCATGTGGGCGATGAGGTCCATCAGCAGGAAATGCCCGGTTGGCAGCACGTACTTGAACTGCTCAGCCACGCGGTCGAGTCGCGCGATTTCGTTCTCGATCGAGATGACGCCGTCGATCGGCACGTTCGATTCGTGGATGACGGCCAGCGCCTCCGCCGCAGCGTTTGCCGTGAGCATGAAATCGGCGCTTCTTCGATTTCCGCCGACGGCCCGACCGCGAACTCGTTCTTCGAGCAACAGACCGAGCTCATCGACGAATGCCAGGGGGCGCGGGAGGCTCAAGTAACCGGGATATTGGAGCGCCGCCTCCCAGAGCTTTTGAACAATGCGATACGTCCGCAAGCCACGGTTGTCCGGCTGGACCTTCCCGTAAAGGTCGAGGTTCGCGGCCGGCGTGTTCATCGTGTAGTGCAGGATGGCGCCCACCTCAGGGACATGGCGGACACGGTCTATGGTCAGGCTGCGAGAGGCCGCCAGGACGTCCGCGGCCTGCGCCTGGTGCCCAAGCAAGACGCCCGCCACGCGGACTGGATCGGCAGCGCCGGGAAGATTCGGCATCGCCGGGTCAAACGGGTAGAACCAGTAGGCATGCTGAGTGTCGGGGAACAGGCGCGGATAGCCCACGCCGTCGACCGGGTCACACCGGCGGCCGCCCGCCAGTCGGGTGAGACGTTCGCTCAGCCGTGTCCAGGCAGCGGGATTCAGGGCGCCTTTGGCTACGAGCCGCAGCCGGCGCTCGTCCTCTTCCTTAGAGATGAGGATGTCGAACTGCGCCCAGTAGAAGTCAGGCGGTTCGAGCCTGGAGGAGCGGCGCCGCACGGCCTGCAATTCCCACCCCGTGCCGGCCAGGATTTCCTCGGCGAAAGCCGCGACAGAGGCCTTGTCAGTGGCCTCGTCCATGGTTACAAGCGATGCAGTTTGCGTTGTCATGTCAAGGGATTGCCCTACTAGGGAACGCTGAGCGGGGCGTTCTGCGACATATCCCCGGTGCAGATTGGGGTCCATGTCCAGGATGGCGGCAGGCAATCGCTCATATCCACGTGGAGGTGGGCATTGGACACGATCGGCGAATTCTTAGCGAGTCGGCCTGCGCTGGCTCGGCGGTTGGCGGTCAACGCTTTCATCCTCATGGCCGGCCTTTTTCTCATGCTGGCGCGGACTTCGCCCGCTCTCGCGGCGGACAACTCGCATGGGCAAGGCAAGGCACATGACAGGACCAGCGCTTCGGCGGTGGTTCAGCGCCACAACGACGCCAGCCACTCGAGCGACCACCAGATCGGGGGCTCCGGCGGCGGCGACGGAGACAAGGGGAAGACGAAGGGCGGCGGCAGCAACCCCGCGCCGACGGCGACCAGCGCGCCGCCAAGAGCGACCATGCCTCCGGTGAGTGAGAGCGGGTCCAAAGCCACCGCAACAC
>JBOHUQ010000027.1:0-2016 GCA_050734495.1 Candidatus Dormibacteraceae bacterium | reverse complement strand
TGACGAAGCTGTAGTGCACACCGAGTTCGCGAGCGATGTCGTGCGAGGTCCAGCCCTCATCGACGTACCTGATGCGCAGGTACTCCTCTAGGTTCTCAAAGCCAAGCTCCTGTAGCCGCCTCCGTCGCCGGGCCTCAGGTGGCTCCAGGCGTCTACCCGGCCTTCTCAATACCTGCTTCAGGCCCAATTGAGCAACCGCCCGGCTGACAAATTCATTGCCCGCACCCAACTCGGTCGCAATTTCGCGCAACGTCATTTGTCGATCCACGTAGCGGTCGCTCAGGTAAGCATCGAGATCTTCGAAGCCAAGCTCGAGTAGCCGCCGCCGACGGCGCTCACGTACGAGGTCCGTTTGGCCTTGCTGAAGGACACCCATGAGTTCCTTGAGCTTCAGCAGACGCTCGGGCCGACGCGCGGTGTCACGCGGCTGCCGCCATTGTTTGCGTACCTCGGGGTCTTTCAGCAAACCCTGACCCCGGCGCAGGTTCTCGCGCATATCCGGGCTTGCGACGTAGATCCCCTTCATCCGCCGCGACTGGTCCGTGCTCACGCTCGGTGTGCAGAGGGCCCGCTGCTGGGCAAGCCCAAAGGCTTCCACGTACTGACTGTGCCTCCAGCCGTGCCCTGTCCACGCATGTCTCCCCACGGAGCGATACCAGTGGCCGCAGAGGTGGCATTGCACGCGATCGATTTCGGGGTCGTAGATGAGCACGCCAGGCGAGGCGTAGTAGGGAGTCCCATCGCTCAGGAGGCCAAGCGGTTGAGGATCGAGGTTTCCATAGGCAACGATCGATTGGCGGCTACGCCACTTTCGAGGGACTCGTGCTGGTTCGCTAACCACTCGTGCCCGTTCGAATCTACTCGCCCTGAACCGGGTCTGGTTACTTGGACTCGTGCCCGACGGCAATGGGGCCGCAGCGAAGGCGCGCGGCGAGGAGAAGTGTGCACACGGTTTGGAGGCGTAAAGGCCCCTAATGGAGGTGCATCGGCCCGAATAGGCTGATGGAACCGAGCCGGTTGTGGTCGAGCCCTCAGGCTCCCGGAGTCTTTGGAACTCTTGGGGGAGATCGGGCCGCCACAGCCTGGCGAGGAGGCCAACAACTGGTGGGATGACGTGCCGAGGAGCACTTGACCATTAGGTCGTGGTGAACCTCCTCCGGCTCGAGTAATGGTCGGGAGGTGGCCGTGGTCTTCTTGGGTATTGATTGGGCAGAAGAGCATCACGACGTCTGCTTGTTGGACGAGTAGGGCAAGGTGCTCAGCAGAGCTAAAGTGACGAACAGCCTGGAAGGCTTGAGTCGTATCCATGCCTTGGTAGCCGACCATTCCGAAGAGCCGCATTCGGTCGTGGTCGGAATCGAGACCGACCGAGGTCTTCTGGTGCAGGCGCTGCTCGCGGCTGGCTACCAGATCTACGCCATCAACCCTTTGGCCGTCGACCGCTACCGGGATAGGCATTCGGTCTCGGGAGCGAAGTCGGATGCAGCGGACGCGAAGGTGCTGGCGGATCTAGTCCGGACCGACCGCAACAACCACCGACCGATAGCCGGCGATTCCCAGCAAGTCGAGGCGGTCAAACTCTTGGCGCGCGCTCACTAGGCCTTGGTCCACTCGCGTCAGCGTCAGGTCAATCAGCTCCGAAGCGCTCTGCGCGAGTTTTAGCCAGCTGCCATCGAAGCCTTCGAAGATGATCTTGGCGGCCGCGATGCGGTTGCCATTTTGGAGTACGCACCGACTCCGACTCAGGGTAAATCTGTATCCCAGGCCAAGCTCATCTCGGCGCTTCGGAAAGCGGACGCGAGCGCAACCCCCAGGCGCGGGCGGTAGAGTTGCAAAGCATCCTCCGTCAGCCTCATCTGGAGCAGCCTGCGACGCTGGTCGCGGCGTATGGACTCATCGTCAAGTCCTGCGTCCAGATGATTCGCGAGCTCCAAGCCCAGAGGACGGCATTAGAAGAGGAGTTGACGAAGTCTTTTGAGTTGCACCCGGTCGCCAAGCTTTACCTCAGCCTGCCAG
>JBOHUQ010000026.1:0-12797 GCA_050734495.1 Candidatus Dormibacteraceae bacterium | reverse complement strand
GGCGAGTACACCGTCAGCAGCCTGCACTTGGAGATGGCCACACTCGGGTTGCGCAACAAGAGAGGCGCTCCCCTTAGCCGCTCGAAGCTCGCGGAGCTGCTGCACAAGAAGCTGTACGCAGGGATAGTCGACTACCAGGGTGTCGAATACCAGGGCGCTCATGAACCGCTGGTTTCGAAGGAACTGTTCGACCGGGTGCAGCAGGTCTTCGCGCTCCACGACCGCGACAAGGTCAGAGAAACGAAGCACCCTCACTTCCTGCGCGGAGTCCTCGTGTGCGCATCGTGCGGTTCTGCGCTCTCATCTCTCACGGCGAAGGGACGCTACACGTACTTCTACTGCCTGGGTCGTTTCACCGGTCGTACCGATTGCCGCGAGCCATACGTGCCCAAGGAGAAGTTGGAGCAACTTGTGGAGGAGCAGTATCGACGGCTCAACCTCGGCCCGGACGATGAAGCCCTTCTGCGTCGCGCGCTCGAGCAGGAGCTCGCGGATGAGGTCAGCTTCAGCGCGGAGAGCCTCGCCTTGGCGCGGCGCCGGCTCACGCGAGCCGAGAACGAGCGGGAGAAGCTACTCCAGGCCTATTTCGCGGAAGCGTTGCCTCTCGACCTGTTTAAGCGCGAGCAGAACCGAATCGCCAAAGAGATCGACCTCGCCCAGACCGAGATCAAGAGGGCAGACACAACGGACAGTCCCTACGGCCAGTTGCTCGAGACGGCCTTGGGCATCATCCGAAACGCCAGGGACGGCTACTCCGCGGCGGACCCTTACGTCAAGCGCTTGTGGAACCGCGCCCTTATAGAGCGGATCGAGATCGGGGCTGGCCAGATCGCCCGAGTCGAACTCAAGGAGCCGTTCGCCGGCCTATTTTTGTGGGCCGGTTCAAATAAGGGACGTTTGGTCGGGGAGGGGGGATTTGAACCCCCGACCACCTGACCCCCAGTCAGGTGCGCTACCGAGCTGCGCTACTCCCCGATAAGGGCGTAATCGTACCCGGGGTCTTAATTGCGCCCCGAGTAGGCGACCAGGCCTCGATGCGTGGAGCTGAACCCCGATTCGCGCAGCATCGAGTAGAACGGCGAGTCCATCACCGCAACGCCGTCCACGCGCTGCACCTCCACCCTGCCCCCGAGGACGGCCATGCCGATCAGCGCCCGCAGGTGTTCCGGTGTCACCTCGCCATTCGTGAGCAGCGAGCGCCCGCCGCGCTCGAGGTAGAGCTTGAGAATCCCGTCGTCGAGCACGATGTACGCGCCGGCGGTGCGGCCCATCCGGCCGTCGGAGCGGGGCCACGGAAGCAGCGCGCCGTAGGCGTTGGCGGGGTCGGTCGCCGCCAACGCGACGATGCCGCCACCCGAATCGCGCAGCGCCCGAAGCCGGTCGACGGCGCCCGGCAGCGCGAACTGGGAACCCCCCAACCCCTCGACGAAATAGCCGCGGCGGATGCGGCCCGATTCTTCCATCGCCCGCAGCACCGGGTACAGCGCGGCGAACCCGCCGGGCCACCCCTCGGTCACGACGGTTTCGCGGGTCAGAACGCCGTAGCGCTGGAGCAGCACACCGGCCTCCGAGTGAAGGCGTTCGGTGGGAGCCGCACCTTCACCGACCAGGTCCGCGACCAGCGACCAGCGGCCCGACGCGCGCGGCTGGGTGAGGCGCGGGAGTCGCGGCCGGTGGGGCGTCCTCCTGGCCGCGGGACCGAGGAGGCGGAGTGGAGCAAACGTGTCGTTCGTCACCTCGCCCGACCACACCAGGTCCCAGAGCGCGTCGAGGATAGCCTCCTCGTCGCCGCCCTCGCACGCGTTGTAGAGATCGCGGAAGAAGCTCGCGCCGCGTGACTTCAGGTGCTCGCGCAACCGTTGATGGAGCTCGCCACCCGGCACGTCATCGGGTTCTCGGACCAGGCGAGGAGCGTCTCCGCGCAAGTACAGCGCGACCTTGCCGTCGGTTGCGCCCAGCGAGCCGCGTCCGACCCACACCACCTCGCCCATGGAGATGAGCTCGTCCAGCAGCCGCTGGGTGTAACCACCGAGACGGGCGGCGATCACGTCGCGCTCGATCACGCTCGCAGGCAGCGCAGCCCCCTGGAGCTGGAACACGACCTCCAGCAGCCGGTCCACCCCCGTCGCCTTGGCCCCCACGCCGTGCCACGCCGGTAGAAAGCGCGCGACAGCTTCGGGCGGGACCGACTCGACCTCGTGGCGCAGGGCAGCCAGGGAGCGGCGGCGGAGGGTCTTCAGCACCTCCGGGTGGCAGTGCTCGCGTCCCTCCTTGGCACGCCGGAACTCGCCCGCCAGGACGTCGCCCCGCGCGGCCAGGCGAGTCAGGGCCGCCTCGACGGACGCAGGAGGCAGCGCCCAACGACCGGCAGGGTCGGCGGTGACGAAGGGCACGTGCGTACGAGCCCAGCGGCGCAGCAGCGAATCGAGCGGGTCCGGTCCGGGGATGAGGAAGCTGTCGGGGAGGCCGACGGGCAGGCTCGCGCCCAGCGCCTCGCGATAGCGACCGGCGTCTTCCGCGGCGATCCAGCGCAACTCGCCGGCCACGCGCACGGGCACCGCACGCCGCTCGAGCTCGAGCACCCGCAGCCACTCCTGGGAGATTCCGCGCGCGGCGGCCTCACCGGCTGATAGGTCGCCCAGCCGAACCAGCACGTCATGGGCTTCGTCGGCGTCTCGCGGGAAGCGTTCGGGCAGCAGGCCCTGGAGCTCCAGCTCGACCGCCGCGATCGCCTGCGGGTCCAGAAGCTCCCGCAGGTCTTCGCTGCCCATGAGCTCCGCCAACAAATCGCGGTCCAGCGTGAGCGCCTGCGCGCGGCGCTCGGCGAGCGGCGCGTCACCCTCGTACATGAACTCGGCGACGTACGCAAACAGCAGCGAAGATGCGAACGGGGACGCTCGCTCGGTGTCCACCGCGACGACACGGATCTCTCGCGATCGAATCGAGCCGAGCAGACCCTTCAACGCCGGCATGTCGAAGTGATCGGTCATCACCTCACGCCAGGTTTCGGCCAGGATCGGAAAGTCTGGGTACTGGCCGGCGACCTGCAGCAGGCTTGCGCTGCGCATGCGCTGCTGCCAGAGAGGAGTGCGCTGTCCGGGCCGGCGACGCGGCAGCAGCAGCGAGCGTGCCGCGTTCTCCCGGAAGCGAGCGGCGAACAGAGCTGATGCGGGCAGCTGCTCTGACACGAGCGTCTCGACCTCCTCGGGGTCGAGCATCAGCTCGTCGAGCGAGGGCGGTGACTCGACCTCCGGAAGCTGCATCGCGATTCCGTCATCCGTCCATAGCGCCCGCACGTCGACGCCGAGGCGCTCTCGGAGACGTGCCTCCAGCGCGAGGGCCAAAGGAGCATGAACGCGACCTCCGAACGGGGTGTGGACGCACACCCTCCAGTCCCCCACCTCGTCGCGAAATCGCTCGACGACCACGGTGCGGTCGTCCGGCACCGAGCCTGTCGCAGCGGCCTGGTCGTCGAGATAGGCCAGCAGGTTCTTGATCGCGCGGTCGTCGAACCCCGCGCGTTCGCGCAGGCGCTTGGCGGCAGCCTCCGGCGTGGCGGCCCGCAGCTCGCGGACCATCTTGCCCAGCGCCGCCCCGAGCTCGACCGGCCGGCTTGGCGTGTCCGCCTTCCAGAACGCGATCTTGCCCGGCTCCCCCGGCGCCGGCGTGACCAGTACCTGCGACGGCGTGATCTCGGCGATCCGCCACGTCGAGGCGCCCAGCACGAAGTTCTCGCCCACGCGGGTCTCGTAAACCATCTCTTCGTCAAGCTCTCCGACCCGCCGTCCATCACTGACCAGGTTCACGGAGTAGAGCCCGCGATCAGGGATGGTGCCCGGGTTGGTCACCGCCAGCCTCTGGGCCCCGGCCCGCCCGCGCAGCTTGCCGGTCACACGATCCCAGACGATGCGCGGCCGCAGCTCGACGAATTCGTCCGACGGGTACCGGCCGCTGAGCATGTCGAGCACCGACTCGAACGCGCGCGGTCCGAGGTCGCTGTAGGGATAGGCGCGGCGGACCAGTCGCCCGAGGTCTTCGACGTTCCACTCGTCCATCGCGCACATCGCCACCACCTGCTGCGCGAGGACGTCGAGCGGCTTGCGCGGCACGCTGGTCGATTCGATGCGACCCTCGAGCATGCCCTCGACCACGGCGGCCGATTCGAGCAAATCGCCGCGAAACTTTGGTACGACGACGCCGCGCGAGACCTCTCCCACCGAATGGCCCGCGCGGCCGACCCGCTGGATTCCCGCCGCCACGCTGGGCGGCGCTTCGATCTGGAGAACGAGGTCGACCGCGCCCATGTCGATGCCGAGCTCCAGCGTCGAGGTTGCGACCAGGCCTTTCACGACCCCGGCTTTGAGCTGGTCCTCGATGAGGATGCGCTGCTCGCGCGCGATCGATCCATGGTGCGCGCGCACCAGCTCGTCACCCGCGAGCTCGTTGACACGCGCCGCGATTCGCTCGGCCAGCCGCCGGGAGTTGACGAAGACGATCGTCGAACGGTGCTCCTGGATCAGCTGGAGCAGGCGCGGGTAGATCGCCGGCCAGATGCTGTTGGCGGTGTTGCCCGTTTCGTCTTCGACCGCAAGACGCGCCATGTCGTCTACGGGCACCTCGACCCGGACGTCCATGGTCTTCAACCTGCCCGCGTCGACGATCGCCACCTCGCGGTCGGTTCCGCCCAGGAAGCGGCCCACCTCCTCGAGCGGGCGCTGCGTCGCAGAGAGCCCGATCCGCTGCGGCTCGACCTTGGTGAGGGCGCACAGCCGCTCGAGGCTCAAGGCGAGGTGACTGCCGCGCTTGGTCGCCGCGACGGAGTGGATCTCGTCGACGATGACCCAGCGAACCGACGGGAGGATACGGCGCGCGGCGCTCGTGAGGAGCAGGAAAAGCGACTCGGGAGTCGTGATCAGGATGTCGGGCGGGTGGCGCTCCATCGATCTTCGGATTTCGGTGGGCGTGTCGCCGGTGCGGATCGCGACCGTGATGTCCCGAGCCATCCCTCCGGCGGATTCGATCTGGTGGCGCAGCCCTACCAGCGGAGAGCGAAGGTTGCGATCGACGTCGTGGGCCAACGCCTTCATCGGCGATACATAAAGGACACGACAGCGCTCTGCCTCCGCAGGCACCGGCTCCGTGGTCAACCGGTCGAGGCACCACAGGAAGGCGGCCAGCGTTTTGCCGCTGCCGGTGGGCGCGGCCATGAGCACGTGCCGGCCGGAGGCGACCTCGTGCCACCCGCGGTCCTGCACCTGCGTTGGGCCGTCGAAGGAACTGCGGAACCAGTCCCGGGTGGCCGACGCAAAGAGATCGAGAGAGCTCCCCACGCACTCCAGTTTGACCGGTTCCCATCACACAAACAAGTGTTCGTTGCCAGGAGGGCGCAGACTTGCAAAAGCACATCCGATGTACCCGTTCGAGCGGTTCAACGAGGACGCCAAAAAGAGCCTGACGCTCGCTCAGGAGGAGGCTGAACGCTCCCATCACTCTTACATCGGCACTGAGCATCTGCTTCTCGGACTGCTGCGCGTTCAGAAAGGGACGGCCTACCGGGTCTTGACCGGCCTGGGCGTCGACATAGTCACGGTGCGCGGAGTCATCAAGTCCGTGCTCGGTCGCAACGAACGGATCCTCATCCAGTCGATCATCCCGACCTCACGCGTGAAGAAGGTGATCGAGCTCTCTTTCGAGGAGGCGCGCCGGATGGGCGACAACGAGGTCGACACCGCACACATGCTGCTGGGCCTGATCATCGAAGGCGAAGGCATCGCCGCCCATGTGCTCACTGACCTGGGCGCGACCCTCGAAAAGGTGCGGCCGGCGATCGAACGTTCGCGGTCCACGCCCGCGCCAGAACGTCCTCCAGACCACCCGGCAACACCTGGAGGCGAGCCCGTCCGGCACCACGCCGACGCGACGACGCTGTTGGCTTTGCTGAGCAGACCTCGCATCGCCAAGCTGTTGAAGGCAAAGGGCGTCGATACGGACGCGTTGTCCGAACAGCTGGCGAATCCTCCGCCGATCGTGGGCGACCTCAGCGCGAGACTCACGGTCGCCCACCACTCTCTGCGCAGCGCGGTGGAGCACCAGGACTTCGAGGTGGCCGCGCGGCTGCGCGATGAGATCACCGACCTGGGAAACATGCTCGCCAGGGCCGAGCAGGAGTGGCTCGACTCGCTCACCTGAAAGCCCGTGGGATGATCGTGCCGGCGATGATCGATCCGCAGCGCTTCCGCGAGGTCATGGCCAGCTTTCCGAGTGGCGTCGTCGTGCTGACGGCTTTCGGGCAGGACTGGGAGCCGCGGGGTCTCACCGTCAGCGCCTTCTGCGCCGTCTCGCTCGAGCCGCCACTCGCGCTTGCCTGCATCGACAAGACCTCCAACACCTTGCCGGCGGTGCAGCACACGGGCGGGTTCACCGCGAACGTCCTCGCCGCGGGCCGCGAGCCGCTGGCGCGCCGCATGGCGACCAAGGTCACCGACAAGTTCGATGCCATCGGCTGGCGGCGTCCGCAAAGCCCGATCGGCGGGCCGATCCTCGGGGACGACTGCGCCGCCTACGCGGTCTGCACGCTGCGCGACACGATCGAGGCGGGCGACCACTGGATCCTCATCGGCCTCGTCACCGAAGGCGCCCACCGCGAGGGCGTCACCCCGATGATCTTCAGCCGCCGCGGCTACGCGTAGTCCTCAGACCACAAAGGGGATCAGACGCTTCGTCCGCCGCATGTACTCGCGATACGGCGTCCCCAGGTGAGCCGCAAGCGCCTCCTCTTCGACCTTGATCCGGTATGCGTAGCCGGCGGCGGTCACGATCAGCGCAGCCAGCGACGCCCAGTTGACGCAGCACACCAGCACCCCCAGCACCGTCAGGAGACCCCCCGTGTAAGACGGGTGCCGGACCCAGCGGTAGGGGCCGGATTCGACGACCACCTGACCCGGACGCGTGGAAACCTCGCAGGTGAACGACGCGCCGAGGACGCGGATCGGGTACCAGCGCAGCGCCATCCCGGCGACCATCAGGACCAGGCCGAGGATGAACACCTCGGTGCGATAGCTGCGGATGGCCGCATCAGGGAGCAGCAGCGCAGTCCAGATTCCGATCGCGATGCTGGCCCAGACGCACCCGATCAGGAACCACTTCGAGCCGGCGTCGTGGTCGGTCGCGCCGGCCGGCAGGCGGCTGCGCCGGGAACCAAGCCAGAGCTCGGTGCCGATCCACCCGAAGAGGACGACCCAGAAAACGACCACCGATGCGAGCGTCGCGTCGGGGCTGCCGAAGAACATCGGCGGTCGCACCCTCAGTCTGCCGGGATCAAAGCGTGGGGTTCGGCCACCCTGGGACGAGCTGCGAGAGGCCCGCCGACAGGATGGTCAACTTGTTTGTCAGGAGCAGCAGGCCCATCACCAATAGGATCGCCGCGGACGCCAGGTCGATCGCGCGGCGATGACTGTTGACCAGCCGGACCAGCGGTCGCGCGCTCTCCAACGCGAACGCGAGGACCACGAATGGAAGGCCGAGTCCGAGGCAGTAGGCGATCATCAGGCCGAGACCCTCCGCGGTCGTTCCCGAGGTGACGGCCGAGCTCAGGACCGCGCTCAAGGTGACGCCGATGCACGGCGTCCACCCGCTGGCAAAACCCATCCCCAGGACGAATCCACCCGCCACGCCACCCGCCCGTGGAGCCTGGTTCATGGCCCGGTACTCTCCCATCAGGAAAGGGATGCGGATCAAGCCGGCGACCTGCAGCGCCATCGCGATCACGAGGATGCCCGCGACGACCGGCACATAGGCGCGCACCGGCTGAACGACCAGCGAGAAGACATAGAAGAAGAGGATGAAGATCAGCGACAGGCCCGCGACGAAGCTGAGCCCGGCGGCCGCCACCGGCAGCGAGTGCGACGGGCGCTCGGCGACGACGACGGCGCCTGGGCCGCCGGCAACCGCAACCGGTTCGCCCGCACGCGCCCCCAGATACGCGAGGTAGGCGGGCACGAGCGGCAGCACGCACGGCGACACGAACGAGACGATGCCCGCAAGGACCGCGATCGGCGGGCTGATCCCGTCGAGGGTGCCGGCGGCGGCCAGGAACAGGCCCGACATCTTGACTACTGGCGGCGAGCGGGGGCAGACCGGCGCGCGAGCTCTTCGATCGCGTCAGCCAGCTCGGACCACACCCGCTCCGGGAGGTCATGGCCCATGCCCTTGACTTCGATGAATCGCGCACGCGGCACGGCTCCTGCCACGAGGCGACCGTTGGCCAGCGGAACCAGCACGTCGTCGGTACCGTGGACGACGAGCGCCGGCACGCGCAGATGTTTCAGCCGCTGGAGGCGACTCTCGGCGGCCAGGATGGCCACCAGCTGACGGCCGACACCCAGCGGGTGGTAGGCGCGATCCACGGAGCGCTCCGCCCGTGACCTCTCGACGGCGTCGTCGAGCTGATCGCCCGAACCGGCCAGCGTCCGGTGAGTGGTCATCGCCTGCTCGATTCGTTCCTCACGGGTGGCCGGCGGAAGCGCCATCAGAATGGCGGCACCTTCTGGTTGAGGGGCAACCTCGTCCGATCCGCCCGGGCCGGACATGATCGACGTCAGGGACAGCACACGCTCCCGGTGGTTGATCGCGACCAGCTGGGCGATGAAGCCGCCCATCGAGGCGCCGACGAGGTGGGCGTCTGGGATGCCGAGCGCGTCGAGGAGGCCGGCCACGTCGCCGGCCATGTCTTCGAGCTGGTACGCGGGATGGCCTTCGCCTCGGAACGCAGCGCCCAGGTCCGGCGGGCCCGCCGATTCCATCCACATGGACAGGCCGCAGTCGCGGTTGTCGAAGCGGATCACGAAGAACCCGCGGGAAGCGAGCAGCTCGCAGAAGGACTCCTGCCAGCTGATCATCTGAGCTGCGAGACCCGCGATCAGAACGAGGGGCTGGTCCCCAGGATCGCCGAATGTCTCGTATTCAAGCTCGATCCCGTTCGCGACAGCCCGCGGCACCGATCCATCGTAGCCCCCGAACAGGCGCGGCCGAAAACCTCGCCGAAGACCCGTCGACGGTCTGTTCAGCCGCGCCTCTAGGCTTTAGGGATCGTGGCCACGACGCTGCCCACACGCTCGGAGGTGAACCAGCGCTTCACGTGGGACCGCGAGAGCGTCTTTTCCGACGAGGCGGGCTGGGACCAGGCGGTCGAGACGATCCTCGCGAGGCTGCCCGACCTGGCCGAGTTCAACGGCCATCTCGGAGACTCGCCCGACGCGCTGGCCGACTGGTTTGTCGCGAACGAAAGGGTGCACCGGCTGATGGGCAAGGTGATGGTCTACAGCACGATGAACTACTCGGTGGACACCGGGGACCAGGCGGCGCTCGCCAGGACGGACCGGGCGCGATCCGTCGCCGCCCAGCTTGGAGCGGCCACCTCTTTCGCGCTCCCGGAGATGATCGCGATCGGTATCCCGAAGCTTCGCGAATGGGCGTCCACCTCGCCGCGGCTGGCGCACCTCGACCACTACTTCGATCGCATCGAGAAGCTGCAGACACACATCCGCAGCGCCGAGGTGGAGGAGATCCTGAACCAGGTTTCGGACCCGCTGGCGACGGCGCTTTCGGTGCATGCCGTGCTCGCCAACACCGATCTCGAGTTTGCCACGGCCGTAGGAACGAAAGGCGATCAGCACGAGGTCGCCCAGAGCACGATCGGCGCGCTGCTGACGAGCCCAGACCGCGAACTGCGCCGCACGGCTTTTGAGAATTACGCCGACGCCCACCTGGCGATGCAGCACGCGATGGCGGCAAGCCTAGCCGGCGGCATCAAGCGCGATGTGTTCTACGCGCGTGCCCGGGGCTTCCCTTCATCGCTAGCCGCCGCACTGGAGCCGGGCCATGTGCCGCCGGATGTTTACCACAACGTCATCCGGGCGTTCCGCGACAACGTGGGCACCTGGCACCGCTACTGGCGGGTCCGGCGCAAGGCGTTGGGCCTGGCGGAGCTAATGCCCTATGACACGCGCGCGCCGGTCGGCGAGTCGACGCTCAGGGTGCCTTATGAGCAGGCGGTTGAGTGGATCGCCGAAGGGGTGGCGCCGCTGGGCGATGAGTACGTGCGCACCATGCGCCTTGGCGCGCTCGAGGACCGTTGGGTCGACGTCTATCCCAACCGGGGCAAGCGCATGGGCGCATTTTCGACGGGCGTTCCCGACACCCTCCCATTCATCTTCATGAGCTACAACGACGACATCTATTCGATGAGCACGCTTGCGCACGAGCTCGGCCACTCGATGCATTCCTACTACGCGCGCAAGACTCAGCCTTTCATCTACTCGAACTACGGACTGTTCCAGGCAGAGGTGGCCTCGAACATGCATCAGGCGCTGGTCCGCCGCCACCTGCTCGCCACACAAAAGGAGCCCGCCTTCCAGGTGGCTGTGATCGAAGAGGCGATGTCGAACTTCTATCGCTACTTCTTCATCATGCCGTCGCTGGCCCGGCTCGAGCTGGAGGTGCACGAGCGCGTGGAGCGGGGCGGCGCCATCACGGCCGAGTATCTGAACGACCTCATGGCAGACCTGATGATGGAGGTCTACGGCTCCGAGGTTGTGGTCAGCGAACTCGATCGCCGGCGCATCGGCTCGACGTGGGCGCAGTTCCACACGCACCTGTACAGCAACTTCTACGTCTACCAGTACGCGACCGGCATCGCCGGCGCCGATCACCTCGTCCAGCGGGTGGCGGACGGCGACCCGAAAGCCGCGGAGTCTTACCGCGCGTTCTTGAAGAGCGGGGGCTCGATGTACCCGCTCGAAGGGCTGCGGCTCGCCGGGGTCGACATGACGTCTTTTGAGCCGGTGCAAGCCGCGTTCGCGACGCTGGCCCGCATGGTCTCGCGGCTCGAGGAATTGACCGGCTAGAGAACGATTCGGTAGACGTTCGTCTCGCGGAGCTTGAACCCCATCCTGGGATACAGCCGGTTGGCCTCCTGGCGCTGGACGCCTGATTGCAGCTCGACCACCTCAACCCCTTTTTTGCGCGCGAGGTCCAGGCTGGCCTGCACGAGCGCCGCGCCGACGCCCCTGCCGCGCGCCGACTCATCCACGACCACCTCGTCGAGGCGCGCTTTGATCCAGAAGGGCGTCGTGTACACGATCACCGTGGTCGTGCCGACGACCTGATCTCCGTCGCGGGCGTAAAGAAGGGTGACCGCAGGGTCGGCGATGATCGCCCGCAGTCTCTCCATGGTTGGGACGGGCAGTTGCGGGTTCAGCTGAGGCAGGAGGCGCGCGAGCGCGGCGTGCACCTCGGGAGTGGGTTCGGTGACCGCCTCGATTCTGACCATGGGTTGAGCGTACTAGAGGAGGCGGAGCAGGGCGGCGGTCGCGGCTGCACTCGCCACCACGACCAGGAATGGCGCGCGCAGCAGGATCATCCCGATGGCCACGATCAACGCGGCGGTTCGCACGTCCACCACGAGGTGGTGGCCGGTGGAGAAGGTTTGCGTCGCGACGAGCGCGGCCAGAAGGGCAACCGGGACCAGCGGAACCGTCCGCTGGACGCGGGCGTCCTGCAGCACGCTTGCCGGCAACGAGAGGCCCGCCAGCTTGAGCGCGTAGCAGGCTGCGCACGCTGCCAGCACCCCAGCCCACATCATCGGCGCGACCTCACGATGCCGAAGATCGCCACCAGGACCGCGACGATCAGGAGCGGGACGCCGGCCGGCACGAACGGCAGGCAGACGAGCGCGACCACTCCTGCCCCAAGCGCGATCGCCAGCGGCTCACGTGCGTGCAGGCGCGGAGCGAGCAGGGCCAGAAAGGCCGCGGGTGGCGCAGCGTCGAAACCCAGCACCTTGGGATCCGGAAGCGCATGTGTGGCCAGGGCTCCGCTGAGCGTGCCGAGGTTCCACAGGGTGAACAGCGCGAGCCCTGTGGCCCAGAAGGCGAACCTGCTCTCCGGGACCGACTCGCGCGCAATCGCCATGGCCGTCGTCTCGTCGATCACGAAGTGCGCGGCAGCTGCCCTCTTCCAACCGGTTCGATCCAGAAGGGACGAGAGCCGCACCCCGTAGAGCGCGTTGCGCGAACCGAGCAGCGCCGCCGTCGCAGCCCCCGCCCAGACGCTCCCGCCCGCTCCCACCACGCCGACCAGAGCGAACTGCGATGCGCCGGTGAACATCAGGACCGACAGCGCACAGGTCTGAAGTAAGGACAGACCTGACGCGGTGGAGATCGCGCCAAACGAAAGGGCGTACGCCCCGGTGGCGACGGCGATCCCGAGCGCGTCGCGAGTGATGCCTCGGCGGGCATTTTCAGTCAGGCTCAGCCGGCCGTTTGTGCCCACTTGGCTGTGTCGATCGCCTTCGGCCATGTCGCCAACTGTGCCCGAACGGCGGAATTGCGAGGTGGGTTAGTGGATCGCGGCTCCCGATGGAGACAGCACCCACCACAGCCCGCCGAACCCGTTGACGCCCTGCCCGGTCGTGTCTCCGGCGGCTTTGTCCTTGACGAAGTAGTAGAGAGGGTGTCCGGCGTAGGTCACCTCAACGTTGCCATCGGTTCGGGTCGTGGTCCCAAGCAGCGACGCGTCGGCGCCCACGCCCGCCTGGGGAGCGCCGGTCGTGCGAACCGGCGGCCAGATCGCGGCGCACGAGGTGTAGCAGGTGGAAGTCGCGCCGGTATCAGCTACGAAGAGATAGAGCGTGATGCCCTTGGCATCGACGAGGATCTGTCCGAGCTTGGAGTTCGCGACCGCGATCGTGGCGCCGGTCGCGGCCGGGCTCGCCGCGGGGCTGGCCGACGGGCTGGCGG
>JBOHUQ010000025.1:0-21794 GCA_050734495.1 Candidatus Dormibacteraceae bacterium | reverse complement strand
GGCCGACGCCGAACATGGTGGCGAGCTCGCGTTCCGCGGGCAGCGCCTCGCCAGGCTTGACCAGGCGGAGCGCGATGTGGCGGCGGATCTGCTCCGCCACGTACTCGTGCGCGCGCAGCTGGTGAATCCGCTCGAACCTGAGCGCCGAAGTGGCGGATCCGTTGGAGCGGCGCGCCTCCTTAACGGCCACGAGCAGCCTCAGGCCGGAGCCGCGTAACCCTGGTCAGGAAAGCGTTGAACAGGCGCTCGCTCCGGCGCCGCACCTCCGGCGCAAGCCGGTGCGTCTCCTCGAGCAAGGCGTCGGGGTCGACCCCGTCCCCGTCGAGCTCATGGCGATAGGCCTTGACCCAGCTCTCCATGATCTCGGGCGTCACCTCGGGGTGGAACTGAAGCCCAAGGTTCCGTCCCATCACGTATGCCTGCGGGGCGACAGAGGTCTCGGCGATCAGCCGGGCGCCCGGGGGAAGCGTGAACGAGTCGAAATGCCAGTTGAACCAGGGTCCTTCAGACACCAGGTCGGGGTCCTCGGTACGCACCGGCAGCCAACCAATCTCCGAGTGCTCCGAGCGGAAAGACTTGCCGCCGAGCACGCGGGCCAGGAGCTGGCCACCAAAGCAGAGCCCGAGCACGGGGACATCGGCTTTCGTGGCGAGGCGAAGAAAATCCGCTTCACGCGGGATGAACGGTTTGGTGTCGTCGAACGCCGCGAACTCGGAACCCAGCGACGCGATGAAGTCGTAGTCGCGAGGGTCATGAGTCCGCTCGTGCAGGTCGATGCGATGGACGTCGACGTCCGCCTTCTGTTCCTCGAGCCATTCCGCGAGGTACCCCGGAGGAGTGGGCTCTTCGTGCTGAAGGATCAGGACCTTGAGCTTGCGCGTCATCGCGCCGGCCTTGCTGCGAGCTTGGCCTCGAGCTCGCTCGCCACCTTTCGCACCGAGGCAGAGAAGCGCTCGACCATCTCCGCCAGCTCAGCGTCGGTGGTGATGAAAGGAGGCGCGAAGAGCGACTGGTCGCCCGCGAATCCGTCCCGCGTCGGCATCGTCGAGTATGTGATGAGCCCGTTCTCGAAAGCAACGTCGTCGACCGCTCCCGCGGTGCGGAGGTCTGGCGGCAGGAACGATTTGCCGTCGCGCGGATCGACGTACTCGACGCCGAGCAGGAAGCCGCGGCCGCGCACCTCGTGCACCATCGGAACGCCGTTCAGGGATTCCGCCAGCTGCTCGCGCAGGCGCGGGCCACGCTCCCGCACGCGCTCGACCAGGCGTTCCTTCTTGAGGACATCGATGACCTCGAGACCGACCGCGCAAGATAGAGGCGCCCCGTCCCACGTGTGGCCGAGCGTGAACTTCCTCGATCCCTTGGCGATCGCGTCGTAAACGTGCTGCCGGCAGAGCACCGCGCCGATCGCGGCATAGCCCGCGCCGAGGCCCTTGGCGGTGGCGATGATGTCGGGAACGATCGGGAGGCTTTCCGCCGCAAACCAGTGTCCGGTTCGACCGATACCTGTGACGATCTCGTCGAAACAGATCAGAAAGCCGTGACGCGCGCGCCGCTCCGCCAGCCCTTCCCAGAACTTCTTCGGAGGGCTGTAGGCCGGCAGGGCCGCTGCGCTCACCGGTTCACAGAAATAAGCGGAGACGGTATCCGGGCCCGCGGCTTCGAGGGCTCGGTCGAGCGCGTCCAACGCTTGCTGGCCGGTGGGATCGAATCGCCACGTGCTCGGCGGGATGTGGAGATGCTCCGGCATGTAAGGCTCGAAAGGTCGCTTGAGGCCGGGTCTGCCCGTGAGGGCGAGGGTGGCCATCGTCGGTCCGTGATATGCCTGGGCCGGGGAGATCACCTGCCACCGCTTCGGCTCTCCGCGGTCCACGTGGTAGCGCCGCGCGATCTGGATCGCCATCTCGTTGGCCTCGGCGCCCCCGGTCACGAAGCGCACCCGAGTGAATCCATCCGGCGCCAATGCCGCGAGCTCGTGCGCCAGTTCCTCCTGGGCGGGATTGGTCAGGCGTTCGTTGTGAACGTACGCCAGCTTTTCGGCCTGGGCGTGCGCGGCGGCGACGATGTCGCGCCTGCCGTGACCAAGCGTCGCGGCCATCGACCCACCGCTCATGGCGTCGAGGTACCGCCTGCCTGAGGCGTCCTCCACCCACACGCCATTGCCGCGCACGACGACCGGGTAGCGTCGATTGAATTCCAGGGGCAGGACGTGCGTGGATTGACTGACGACGACAGCTTCCCTCGCTCCTGCCAACCCCGCCCTACCCCTCCAAAGACGCTGGCGATAAAGACTCGAAGTAGGTCGATACTATCATTGCAAAGGACCACATATAGGCCCATTGGCGCCGGCGCATTACAAAGGGGGTTGGGAATGGCGACCGAGACCAAGACGCTGAGGGTGATCGAGCCCGCGACCGAGAAGGTTCTGGCCGAGCTTCACGAGGCGACGGTCGAAGAAGCGGACGCGGCGGTCGCCCGCGCGAAGGCCGCCTACCCGGCATGGAAAGCGGTGAGCCCGAAGGACCGGGCCAACCTGCTGCGTCGCATCGCCGCCGCGGTGGAGAAGCACCTGGAGGAGCTCGCCCAGCTCGAGTCGCGCAACGTCGGCAAGCCGATCAGCGACGCGCGGGGCGAGGTCGGCATGGTGGTGGACGTCTTCAACTACTACGCCGGAGCTCCTGAGCGGCTGATCGGCAAGACGATCCCGGTCGCAGGCGGGGTTGACATGACGTTCCGCGAACCGCTGGGCGTCGTGGCCCTCATCGTGCCCTGGAACTTCCCCCTCCCCATCGCGGCATGGAAAGTCGCGCCGGCCCTGGCGGCGGGAAACACGATCGTCCTGAAGCCCGCCGGTCTGACGCCACTGACGGCGGTCGAGCTCGGGCGCATCGCGCTCGAGGCGGGGCTGCCGGAAGGGGTCCTGAACATCCTGGTCGGCGCAGGCCGCGTCGTCGGCGAGAGGCTCGTGGAGCACCCGGACGTAGCCAAGGTCGCCTTCACAGGCTCGACCGAGGTCGGCAAGCGCATCGGCGCCCTCGCAGCTCAGTCGATCAAGCGCGTGACCCTCGAGCTCGGCGGCAAGTCCGTGAACATGGTTTTCGCGGACGCCGATCTCGAAAAGGCGGCGGCCACGGCGCCGCTCGCCGTGTTCGGCAACGCGGGCCAGGACTGCTGCGCCCGCTCGCGCATCCTCGTCGAGCGGTCGGCGCTCGACCGCTTCATGCAAGCTCTGGAGAAGTCGATCAAGGCGCTCAAGGTCGGCGACCCCCTCGACGACAAGACCGAGATGGGCCCGCTGATCTCGGCGGACCAGCGGGCGAAGGTCGCGTCCTACCTGGACGGCGGGGCGAAGGTCGCGATCCGCGGCTCCGCGCCGCAAGGCGCCGGCTACTGGTTCCCTCCGACCGTCCTGTCTCCAGTCGCCAACACGGATCGTGCAGCGCGCGAGGAGATCTTCGGTCCGATCGCGGTGGTGATCCCGTTCGAAGACGAGAGCCAGGCCCTCGAGATCGCGAACGACAGTATCTACGGTCTCTCAGGATCGATCTGGACCAATCACGCCGGCCGCGCGATGCGCGTCGCCCGCGGGCTGGAGACCGGGACGATCTCTATCAACTCCCACAGCTCCGTTCGCGTGACGACACCGTTCGGCGGCTTCAAGCAATCGGGCATCGGACGCGAGCTGGGACCTGACGCGCTGGACTACTACACAGAGCTCAAGAACGTCTTCCTCGCGACCAACTGAAACGTCGATGCGGGCGGTCCAGGTCACACGCTTCGGAGGCCCCGAGACGCTCGTCTGCGCAGAAGTGGAAAAGCCCGCGCCCATCTCGACCGAGGTGCTGGTCCGGGTGGTTGCCGCGGGCGTCAACCCGGTCGATGGCAAGACTCGCCGAGGCGAAGGGGTGGCTCGCTGGGTCGGACCGCCTCCCTTCATCCCGGGCTGGGACGTTTGCGGCGTCGTCGAAGCAATGGGCTACGGCGTGACCCGCTTCAAGGAGGGCGATATCGTCTACGGCATGCCGCGGTTCCCGCGCGCTGCCGGCGCTTACGCGGAGTTCGTCGCCGCGCCATCGCGGCAATTCGCGCTCATCCCCGCGGAGACTTCCCCCATCGAGGCGGCGGCTCTGCCGCTGGCCGCGCTTACGGCGTGGCAGTGCCTCGTCGACGCAGCCAACATCCGCAGCGGCCAGACGGTGCTGGTGCACGGTGCTGCCGGCGGCGTGGGACACCTGGCCGTCCAGATCGCGAAATTCTTCGGAGCTCGCGTGGTCGCCACAGGTCGCCACGACCGTGACGCCATGCGGACGCGCGACGCCGACGTGGCCCTTGACCTGGCCGGCGGTGCGGACACCCTGGAGCTCGTCGCGTCGGTTCGTCCTGAAGGACTGCTGCTCGCCGTGGCGAGCGGCGCGGACGGCGAGGTCAAGGCCGAGGCCAGGCGCCGCGGGGTGCGCGTTCAAGAGCCTCTGGTGGAACCCGACGGCCACGCGCTCGAGGAAATCGCGAAACTCGTCGCATGCGGGGCTTTGAAGGTGACGGTCGCAGAAACGTTCCCGCTCGAGCGGGCGCGCGCTGCGCACGACCGCCTCGCGCACGGTGGTGTGAGAGGCAAGTTGGTGCTGGAGGTGGGTCGTGACTGAAGTTCGAGCTCGCAAGGCGTCCGCGTCGCTGCCGAACGGCGAGGTCGCGCGCGCGTCCCTGACGATCGATGCCCTGGAACTCGCGGTGAAGGACAAGGCGCTGGACACGGTCGTGCTCGCACTCGTCGACATGGAGGGCAGGCTCGTCGGCAAGCGCCTGACCGCACGCAACTTCCTCGAGTCGGCGGTTCCTCACGGCGCCGAGTCGTGCGAGTACCTGCTCGCGACCGATGTCGACATGTCGCCGCAGCAGGGCTACGGGCTGGCCGGGTGGAACCGAGGCTTCGGTGACTTTCAGCTCAAACCGGACCTCTCGACCCTCAGGCTCATGCCATGGCATCCGGGCTGCGCGCTCGTGATCGCCGACGCCTTCACCGAAAGCGGGGAAGCCGTCCAGGTTTCGCCGCGACAGATCCTGCGGCGGCAGCTTGAGCGGTTGCGCGCTCGCGGCCTCGCCGCGCAGGTGGGCACCGAACTCGAGTTCATGATCTTCCGCGGCTCATACCGAGAGGCCTGGGACTCCGGCTACCGCAACCTCACGAAGGCGACGCCGTACAGCGTCGACTACGCCCTGCTCGACACCAACGGCATCGAGCCGCTGGTCCGGCGCATCCGCAACTCGATGGGGGCGGCCGGAATGAACGTCGAAAGCTCCAAGGGCGAGTGCAACCTCGGCCAGCACGAGATCAACTTCCGCTACGGCGGCGCGCTTGGTGTGTGTGACGACCACACCGTCTACAAGCTCGGCGCCAAGGAGATTGCCTCACAAGAAGGCATGGCGATCACGTTCATGGCCAAGTTCGATCAGCGCGAAGGCAGCTCCTGCCACGTCCATCTCTCCCTCGCAGACGCGGGCGGCGGCAATTCGTTCACAGCGGACAAGGAGCTGTTCGACCGGTTTCTCGCGGGCCAGCTGGCGTCTCTTCGGGAGCTGACGCTGCTGTTCGCCCCGCAGGTCAACTCGTACAAGCGGTATGTTCCCGGGATGTTCGCCCCCACGGCGGTGGCCTGGGGCCACGACAACCGGACTTGCGCGATGCGCGTCATCGGCCATGGACAGGGCCTGCACATCGAAAACCGTTTGCCTGGCGCCGACGTCAACCCATACCTCGCCGTAGCGGCCATGATCGCCGCCGGGCTGCACGGCGTCGAGGCTGAGCTGGAGCTCGAGGAACCGACGACCGGGAGCGCCTACGAGGGATCGCACGCCCGCGTGCCGCACACGATGCAATCGGCTCGCGATCTCTTCGCCGGCAGCGACGTGGCCAGGACGGCGTTCGGTGAGCCGGTCGTCGACCACTATGTGCATCGGGCGGACATCGAGCTCGCCGCGTACGAATCGTCGGTCACCGATTGGGAGCGCTTCAGGGGATTTGAAAGGCTTTAAGCGATGAGGCTCATCGGGGTCCCGCTGCGCCCGCTGATCATCGCCCAGCCAGCTCCCAAGCTGGCATTGAACCGCGCTTATTTCGATGCGCTCGAGAGGGCGGGCGGGCTCGCCCTGCCAATTCCCATCACACCCGACGTCGACCGCCTGCGGTCTTACTACGAACTGCTCGACGGCTTGCTGCTGCCCGGCGGCGCCGACATCGAGCCGCGGCGCTACGGCGCCGTGGAGCGCGACGGCTGCAACCTGCATGTGATGCCCGAGCTCGACGAGGTCGAGCTGACGCTGGCGCGCTGGGCGATCGCCGACGGGCTGCCAGTGCTCGCGATCTGCCGCGGCATCCAGGTCCTCAACGTCGCGTGCGAAGGCACGCTGTGGCAGGACCTGATCGTCGAGGGTGCTACGCATGAACAGCACGATCGCGAGCCACGCGACCTGCTGGTCCACGGACTCGAAGTCGAGCCAGGCACCCTGCTGGCGCGAACCGTCGGCGAGACCCATCTTCGCGTGAACAGCCTCCACCACCAGGCGATCCGGGACCTGGGCCCTGCGCTGCGCGCCGTGGCGCATTCGCCTGACGGCCTGGTGGAGGGCGTGGAGTTTCCCGGTCACGAGTTCGTGTTGGGCATCCAATGCCATCCCGAGGAGCTGAGCCGGAAGGAGAAATGGGCCGCCCGGCTTTTTGCGGGACTGGTCGATGCTGCCGGGCGCGAGCGTACAGCCCATGATCGGCAGGTAAGCCGCGCATGAGGATCGCGATCGCACAGTTCAGCGCGGGGATGGACAAGCACTCCAACCTCGCGCGGATCTCCGATCTGACAGCCAGGGCGGCGGATGCCGGCGCGCGCGCGGTCGTGTTTCCCGAAGGCGCGATGTGCGACTTCGGCGCCGCGACCGACGACCTCAGCGGGTTGGCGGAACCGCTCGACGGGCGCTTTGTGCAGTCCCTTTCGGAGCTCGCCGCACGATTCGGATTGACCGTGGTGGCCGGCATGTTCGAGGCAATTCCTGGCGATAAGCTCATCTACAACTCAGCGGTCGTGGTGGATCAGTCCAAAGGCCTCATCGGCACCTACCGCAAGCGACATCTCTTCGACGCATTCGGAGAGACGGAGTCAGAGCGGTTCTGTCGCGGCGGCGAGGATCCGCTTCTGGTCGAGATCGGCGGCTTCAAGGCAGCGGTTGTCATCTGCTACGACATCCGGTTCGCGAGCTTCATCGAGCGCGCCGCCGATGCGGGGGCAGAGCTGCTGGTGGCGCCGGCGGCGTGGGTTGCCGGCCCGCTCAAAGAGGAACACCTCAGCGTCCTGGCGCATGCGCGTGCGCTTGACAACACGATGTATGTCGCGGTGGGCGCGCAGACCGGGCCCGCCTACACGGGCAGGAGCGTGATCGTCGATCCGCTTGGAGCGACGCTCGCGGGAATGGGCGACGCGGACGGCGTGGCGGTGGGCGAGGTCTCGCGCGAGCGACTGAAGGCGGCGCGGGCTCGTCTACCGGTTTTGGCCCAACGCCGCGCGGCCCTGAAAGTGGGCGCGAGCACGCCGGCCGGCCGGCGCTAGTTTCGTGTCCGGCGTGATCCGCCGCGGGTCACCCGCCGACGCCGGTTCGATCGGGCATGTCTTCCTTCGAGCCCGCGACGAGTTGACCTATCTCCAGCGCATTCCGGCTCCGCGAGCCGACCGGCGCGGCCTGCAGCCTCGCCGGTCGGTCTCTTGGCTCTAGACGCCTGGGCAGTTTGGCGGAGGTGTTCCGTTGATGTCGATGTGGCTGTCCGTCGAGTCGACTCCGGCCACATCAGTGGCGAAAGTCCCATTCAGACCCGACACCGTCGCAGAGGCGGTCGCCCCCGATAGGTGAAGCACATTCGTGCTGCCCACAGAGTAATTGAGGCAGCTGAAGGTCCCACGGTCGCGTTCCACGCTGGTGGCGCCAAGCCCTGTCCAGGTCACGTCAAGGGTGATTGGAAGCGCGATTGACCCGCCGCCGGCGGCGCCAATCGGCGCAGCGCCACTCTTACCGGTGACAGGGACCCCGAGGCCGGGGCACACATTGGCGGCCGTGAGGGTCGTGTGAAGTCTTGCGGTCCTCAGGTCGTTGCTGACGGTGAAATCCGACGGATTGATCACCCAGCAGCCTCCGATGCCGCCGGTCGGAGTGAAGATCGACAGTTGCACCATGGTGCTGTTCGTAACCGTGCTCGGACCTTTGGGGTGCTCCGGTTCGTACGAGTTCAGGCCGCGATTCACAAATACGCCGATGCTCGGCTGGTCGGACGGGCCGCCCTTTGCCAACCCGAATTCGGCGTTGGCGCTGACGCTGGTGAAGACGTAGTCGCCTGGGGCCAGTCCGCCTCCAGCGGCAATCGCGGCCACTCCCAGCGCGAGGGACCCACCGAAAACAATCGAAACGACGAGCGCAAATCTCCTGAGCACAGACATCGCCTGCTCCTTCCATGACCGGTGACGGCAACGCTGCACATGCTCGGCAGAGGAGGTATCAAAGCCAGTCTCAACCAGTCTCGATTCAATCTCAAACTGGGCGGACGCGTGGTTCGGGCCGGAGGCGATGCAGCGCCCGGTCAGGCTCCAGCTTCAGGGTCAGGATCTTGAACGGCGTCAGGTCGAGCTCCACCACGCCGTCGCGGACCAGCACCTCCTCGGCGTTGCGTTCGAGAAGGTCGCACATATATGCCCGGGAGGTGCTGAGCGTGGTCCGCACCAGGGCATGGCACGGTCTCCCCCATGCCTCGTAAATCCGCACAATCACGGCTTCGGAGTCCTCGGCGCGTTTGATTGCTTCGACGATGACCTGGGGCGTATCGACCTCGACCAATGAGCGCCGCCGCCCCGCGAGGTTGCCGCGCACGACTCGCAGAGGCGCGTTGAGGTCTTCAGCGGCCGCGATCACGCCCGCCCCGCGAAAGTCGCCCGGATGCGGCATCAGCGCATAGGTGAAGCGATGAAGGCCGCGATCCGCTGTCGGGTCGGGGTGGGTCGGCGCACGGAGCAATGACAGGCGCATGACCGACCCCAGTACGTCGTGGCCGTACTTGCAGTCGTTGAGGAGCGCCACGCCGTAGCCGGGTTCGCCGAGGTCGGCCCAGCGGTGGCCGCACACCTCGAAGCGGGCCCTGTCCCGTGGCGTGCCGGCGGAGGTCGCGCGCTCCAGGTGACCGAACTGGATCTCGTAGGTGGCCTGCGGCGAGCGGACCGCAACCGGGAACGCGACCTTGAGCATCTTGTGCTCCTCCCGCCAGTCCACGTCGCATTCAAAGCGAATCACGCGCGAGCCGGCATCGAGCACCATGAGCTGGGAGAAGCGGGAGCGGCCGAACTCGCGTCTGAACCTCACGGCTCCGCGCAGGCCGCCGGACGTCTCCACCTGCTGATGCGACAGCTCGACGAGATCGACCTTGTGGTCCAGGTACTCGATGTCCAGGTCCCAGGCGTCCCAGCGCGCGGGGTTGTCATCGTGAAGCTGCAGGAGGTTTCCAACCTGACCAGGAGCCAGGGCCTCCCGCCCGGCGACCTTGTCCCAGATCGAAGTCAGCAATCCGCGCTCGTCCCACCGGACGCGAAGCAGCTCGTTCTCCATGGCACGATCGGACACCACCACCGCCGGTTCCGGAACGAGGGATGCGCCGTCTTGGACCGCCCACCCGCACGCGGGAGCTTCCACCATCAGGAGTCGACCTCCGACATCGACAACCTCGCGACGGGGATGCGAGTTGACGTTGAACACGACGACATCCTCTCCGGCGCCACACAGCGTCGTCTGTGCGCGCGACGTGATCGCATGGGCTGCCTCGATGACGGCGCGAAGATCGCGCTCCGCGTCCTCGTAGACCCAGTCGATGCTCGAGCCGGGCAGGATGTCGTGAAACTGGTTGGTGAGAAGCCGCTTCCACGCCGTTTCCAGGTCAGCTCGCGGATCGCCGTCAGCGGCCGCGACCGACCATATCTCGGCCTCGCGCAGCGCCTGCTCCGCGAGCCGGTTGAGCCGCTTGGTGCGCGACTGCGACGTGTATGTCCCGCGGTGGAGCTCGAAGTAGAGCTCGCCAACCGAGGTCGCGAGGTTGCGCGCCTCCGCCGAAGCCGCCTCGAAGAAATCGGCCGCCCGGCCGAGCGCGACGCCGAGGCGGTGCGCCGACTCGATCATCTCTTCTTGTGGACCGCCGCCTCCGTCGCCCCACCCGAAGAGATAGAGCGACATGTTCGAGCTGGCGCCGTCCTTGAAGTTGCGAACGCTCCGCTCGACCTCCTCAGGGCTGAAGCTGCCGTTGTAGGTGTCGGCCGGGGGAAAGTGCGTGAAGATGCGAGTGCCGTCGATTCCCTCCCATATGAAGGTGTGGTGTTCGGGCTTGTTCGTGTCGTTCCAGGAGAGCTTCTGGGTGAGGAACGAATCGCAGCCCGCCTCCGCCATGAGCTGGGGGAGGTTACCCGGGTACCCAAACACGTCAGGCAGCCAGAGGATCCTGGTCTCGTAGCCAAACTCACTCATGAAAAAGCGCTTGCCGTGCAGCAGCTGGCGCACGAGTGACTCGCCGGAAGGAAGGTTGCAGTCCGCCTCGACCCACATCGCACCAACGGGCTCCCACCGGCCGGCGGCGACCTTCTCCTTGATGCGACGGTAGATGTCGGGATACGAATCCTTCATCCATTGATACTGCAAGGGCTGCGACGCGGCGAATATGTAGTCGGGATGCTGGTCCAGCAAGGCGAGCTGTGACGACCAGCTGCGCGCGACCTTTCGCTTTCCTTCGCGAATCGGCCACTCCCACGCCGTGTCGACATGTGCGTGACCCACGGCGGTGACCCGGTGGGATGAGTCGAGCCGCACGCCGGCAATCCCCTCATCGGGCGATTCGCGAATCGCGAGCTCGGCCTGCCGCAAAACAAACGCCGGTTCCGGGGCTCCGCGCAAGGCGATCATCGAGAGGGCCGGCTCAGGACCCGCCTCGGTGGCCCTCGGGTTGGCGGCTGCCTCGAGATAGAAATCAACGTCTCGGCCGGCAATCGGAAGCCAACGGTGGTTGGGATCCACACCGCGCCACGGTTTGCCGTCCTTCCAGGCCAGAGCCTCGCAGGTGAATCCGGTTGGCCCATCGAATCCCAGGTCGAACACGGCCACCACGTCCCGTCCGGCATAGCTGTCCTGCACGCGACCGCGGACATGAAACCAGGTCGTGCTCCACGGCGGGCCCCATTGATCGCCCACCTGGATGGGTGCGAAATGTCCTCGGACCGCTTCGTCATAAGGGATTGGTTCACCGCGCACGCAGTACGCGGTCAGCTCGAGGGCCGGCCGCTCGTCGAAGATCACGGGCACGTCAGGCGGCATTGCGCGGAAATGCGGGCGTGCCACTAATCGAGCAGCCGCCGGATGGCGGCGTTGATCAAGCGCGCGGCGGCATCCGGGGTGCGGCCGCTCGCAGCCAGCGTCTCGTAGCTCTCGAAAGACGTCAACGCGGTCAGCAGGTCAGCCTTGCCGTCCAGATCGCGCGGCGCAGGTGAGATCCGCCGCAGCAGAACGGTGATGGCATGCCGCCGGCGCTGGTTGCGGTCCTCGTTGTCGGTGAAGTCGGGGTCAAGCGCGCTCAATGCGCGCAGTCGCCGAACGACCAGCCGCTCGGACTCCCAGAGGTGCACGAACACCTGCACCAGGATCTCGAGCCCCGCCGTCGGATCGGGAGCCATGAAGGCCTCGGGAAGCCTACCGATACCACCACGGGAGGCGAGGTCGTCGGACAGCGCAGCAATCAAGCCGGGCTTCGATCGGAACTGGTGGTAGATCGTCATCCGGGCCACATCGGCCAGGTCGGCCACGGCGTCGATGGTGAATGGGGCCCCGCCCGCGCGGCTGAGCAGCGTGCGCGCAGCTTCGAGGATGCGAGAGCGAGTTTCCTCGGTCGCCGACGAGCGCTGCCCGGACCGGTAGGTGCGCGGACTCACCGGCTTGACTCTACCTGATAATTAGCTAGACTATCTATACAAATATTCGATTGGGGGTGGTCGGCCATGCCTTGGGTTCTCGTGACTCAGATCGTCGCTCGCGCAATCGCCGTCGTGGAGGTGGCCCTCGGGATCCTGGTGTGGACCGGGCATGGCGATTCGCTGATCCCCGTGCACATCGCGGTCGGGCTGCTCCTCGTCGTCGACCTCTGGGCCGCCGTGGCGCTCGGCCTGCGATCGGGTGCTCCCACCCGCCTGACGGTCCTGGCCCTGGTTTGGAGCGTAGGCATGCCGGTGTTCGGCCTCTTCCAGGCCAACATCCTGACCGGAGACCTTCATGTCGCGGTCCAGCTCCTGCACCTGGCGGTCGGCCTCGCCGCGGTCGGCCTGGTCGAGGCGCTTGCCCGCAGCAGCCGGCGTCGCGACAACGTCGCGGTATGACGCCGCGGCCCTTTCGTTTCGGCGTGAACGATGCGCCCGGACCTGAAACGTCTGCCAGGGCCCAGCGCTTCGAGGCACTCGGGTACGACCTCCTGCTTGCGCCCGACCGGCCGCAGCTTCCCTCTCCCCTGCCGATCCTGGCCGCCGCCGCCGCAGTCACAGACAGGATCGGGCTGGGAACCTACGTGCTGGCGGCGAGCCTGCACGAACCGAAGGAGCTGGTAAGACAGCTCAAAGCTCTCCAGGCCGTGGCGGCAGACCGGTTCGAACCCGGCTTCGGCGCAGGTCTCGAGGCGGACTCGGCTGCGGTGAAGCGACAACGGCTCCATGCGCTTTTGGAGATGGTGCGAACGGAGCTCCCCGATATCCGCGTCCTGGTCGCAGCGTCCGGCCGAGGCGGGTTGGAGCTCGCGGCGTATTTCGCAGACATCGTGGCCCTGAGCCTTCCGCCGGCCGCCGGCGATGCGGAGATCCTGCAGCGCGTTGAGCTGCTTGGCGCCGCGGCCGACCGCATTGAGGTCAACTACAGCCTCACCGCAGTCGGGGATATCCCTGCTCCCTGGCTGGCAAGGCAGGGACTCGACGTGCAGGCGCTGCGCGCCGCGGGAGCGCCGTCCGTGCTCTGGGGGGATGCGGATGCGATGAGCGAACAGCTGGAGCAGCGGCGGGAGAAGTTGGGCATCTCCTACTGGACGGTGCCGGTGGCGTTCGCCGAGCACCTGGCGCCGGTCGTCTCGATGCTTCGAGGCCGCTGACCTGGCTTGTGGGATCGCGCAACGCGAGCGCCGTCAGCCGGGTCGACTGTGGCCACGCCAGCTCTGCTGCTTGAACATCTCCCGGATCTCGCGGAGGCTGGTTGCGTCCTCAGGCTTCTTGTCGGCGGTTCGGAATGAGACGACCCGTGGAAAGCGCAGCGCGAACTCGGCCGTGTGGCGCGGGCTTGGCGTGATCTCGTCGGCCAGCACCTCCACCACAATCACCGGCTCCAGCCACGCGTCGGGGACCAAGACCGAGTTCACCCGCGCCGGCTTCTGCGGGACCTCGAGCTTCGCAAGCCGCTCGTGGAGCTCGCGCCACGCCTGGTCGGAGAGGCCGGTGCCGAGCTTGCTGATGGTCACGAACTCATCCCGGTCGCTGTCGTAGACGCCGGCGAGCAGAGCCCCGGCACCAAACTCCGTCCTCTTGCCCTTGCCCCGGTAGAAGCCGAGCAGGACGACGTCGATGGTGTCGTTGAGCTGGCCGCTGGTGTTCCGCTTCAGCTTGACCCAGTTGAAGTTGCGAGCGCCCGCCTGGTAGGGCGAATCGAGTCGCTTGGCTACGATTCCTTCGAGGCCGCGGCTGATGTTGTCGAGCAGCTCGCGCGTCAGCACCTCGGCCGAATCGGTCTTCATCAGCGGCGCCGTCTGCAGCGTGTCCGAATCACGAAGCAGCTGCTGGACGATCTCAAAGCGCCTCTCGTAGGGCAATGACGTCAGGTCGGACCCGTCGCGGAACATCACGTCGAACACGAAGGCCCGCATCGGCACGCTGGCCGCCATCTCCGCGATTCCCTCCTTGCGGCGACGCGCGGTCGTCTCTTGAAAGGGGACGAACTCCTCCGAGTCGGGGTCGTAGGCGATCGCCTCGCCGTCGAGGATGACGGTCTTCACTTTCAGTAGGGCCGCGGCGGCGACCAGCTCCGGGAACATCTCGGTCATCGACTCGAGGTTTCTCGAGAAGATGCTGACCCTTGCCGCGTCCTTGTGGATCTGGACGCGCAAGCCGTCGTACTTCGGCTGCACGCCGACTGTGCCCAGCTTCTTGATCACCGCCTCCGGGTTGGGAAGTCGCTCCGCCAGCTGCGGCCGGAGCGGGTGACCTGCTTTGACCTTCAGCGCGGTGAGCCCGATCTCTCCCTTGTCCCAGAGGGTGCGGGCGATGAGACCGAGGTCGGAGGTTCGGTTGTAGGCAGCCTCCAGGACCGGCCGGAGGGAGCGGTCTCCTTGCTTGGCGAACGACAGCGCGTCGAGCACGGTCGGGTCGCCGATTCCCAGCCGCATCCTGCCCAGGGTGATGCGCACCAGGTGTTTGGCCGAAGTGGCATCCAGTTCGCGAAGGAGGCCGGTGAAGCCATCGAGCTTTTCCTGCTGGCTGCCGGCGCCGCCGGCCGCCGCTATGTCGGACAGGCGCCGGTGAACCCCGACGACGGAAGGCGATGCTTTGGGCTTGGCGGTGGCAAGGCGCTGGGCGGTGACGCCGAGGTCGCCTGTCTGGCGGTTCAGCTTCGTAACATCCTCTTTCGGAACGGAGTACGCGGAGCCGATCGCCGTGATGAGCAACCTCTCGCCGAGGCCGATTTCAACCGGCTCGAAAAATGGCGCCAGGCGGCCCTGGATGAGGTATGTGATCGGCTCGAGCTCGTCCACCGAACAAGCCCGGTACACCTCGGACAGGATGCGAACCAGCTCGTTCCGGCTGTTGGTAGCCTCCATCTGGTCCAGGTGGGCTGCAAGGTCGGCGAACTTCACGGCTTCCCAGCTTAATCGCGCGCGGAATTCAGCCCTGGAGGGGGAGCAACCTCGTCACTTCCACCTCGAGAGCGGCCAGGTCCACCGGCTTGGTCATGTAGCCGTCGGCCCCTGCGCGCTCGAGGGTTTCTCGAAGGTCGAGGCTGACGTCGGCTGTGACTGCAATGATCTTGATCGGGTGATTCAAGAAGCGCTTGCGGAGCATCTGGAGCACCTCAGTCCCGTCATACAACGGCATGTGCACGTCGAGTATCACGAGGTCGAAGTCTCCGCTGGCTCCCATGTCGAGAGCGCGGTTGCCGTCGTCCGCGACCGCAACGTTGTACCCCTTTGAACCCAGGAAATATCGGATCAGCTCGCGGCTCGCCGGATCGTCGTCAGCCACGAGAATTCTGGGGGAACTCATAAAGCGGAGGCTACTCCGTCCCTGCAGGTCAAAGCGGCAACCGTGTCCCAGTCAGCGGGAGTTCTGTTAAGCACCCTCAGCCTCGGTTCGCGTCATGTCAGGAGTCGTCGAGTTCAGGCCGGACCTTGTACCACTTGAGCACCCGCGTGGCTCGCAGGGTGTTCCACCGGCTCGGTCGGGCCTCGCCCGGGCCAATTGCGAAGTGCAGCCGGCCGGGATGAGGATTCTCAAGGCGCCTGAGGCCATCCGAATCGCGCTTGGACTCTACGAGGTCGATCGCCTCGGCCATCCGCTCGTCGGGAGTTGCGTCGGCGGCGCGTAGGTAGTCGAGACCCCGGAGCACGTCGTAATGCCAAAACGTTGGATAAGAAAACTGTGTGAATGCCCGATCGATCACCTCACCGGTCGATAGCTTGCGAAGCATCCGGCGTTCGAGGAGGTAGTCCTGGCCGCGGAGGCGGGCGGTGCTCACCTTGGGCGAGCCGCCCGTTGCTCGCTCGTACTCCAGCAGGCCATCAAGGACGTCGATCGTCGAGTGGAATGACCCACGAGTCGAGCCGTTCTCCTGTTCGCAGTTCCACCCACCATCGCTCATCTGCTCACCGAGGAGCCGCTCGACGATGCCTTGGACATCCTCGCCAAAGTAGGCTCCGAGCGCAACGACTTTGCCGTTTATGCAAGGCTCCACCTTGCCGTCGAAGAAAGGCTCGCCGTCGTGCTCCCACGCAACCTGTTCGCGGACCCGGCGTACGGCCTTGCGCGCTTCCGCGCTGGTGGGATCGAGTCCGAAGGCCCGCAACAGCTTCAGGCTCCAGGCGGTGGAGGTCCATTCTGGAAACAAGGTGCCTTGCCTCTGGGGCGGCAGTAACCGCCACCAGTCCGCCGCGGCGGTGGAGGTAAACGCGGGGAGGCCTCCATCCCAGTGGCCATCCTGGCGTTGGAGGGCGAGCAATCGTGCGCCCCAGCCCTCGTTGGCGACGCGGCCACGCTCTGCCGCGACGTCTTCCTCGCGCGCGTCAGTAAGGTCGCGCATGACCTGCCAGCGGATCGCCGGGTCGGAGTCCAATAGCCACTCGACGACGTTCATGAATTCTGCCTCCTCGCGCAACCATAGACGCCAGGGCGCTCGAGCCGTGTGGAACACGTGGGCATCGACCAGTGCCGACGGCACCGACAGTGCAATCAGCAGTCGAACACGGACCAGCAGATGTCGTTTCTCAACCGCTGATCGTCCAGAACGAGCTCGCGAATCAGATCGGGCAGCTGCTCGCGTTGCCACTGGCACTCGAACCTTCCAGCGCTCTCGGCCTCGCCACTGAGGGCAGCTGCACGCGCCGCCTTGATCGCATAAGCAGCAGCGCCGAGTTCGTGTGCGGCCACATGCCCGACTGCAGCCGCCTGACCGGCCGCGTGCGCAGCATGCCGAGCAGCACCCTGGAGATCCCTAGCAGCCGCATTGGCGTGGCCGGCGGCTGTGCGCGCCTGCCACCAGCTGACCTCGCCGCGCACCCATTGCCGGGTCAGCGCGATGGCCTGACGCGGCCGCCCATCAGACGGCTGAGCCGATTCATAGAGGTGAAGAACATGCTCTGCGCACGTCGCGGCCCACAAAGCGAGTAGCTGGTGGTCTGAATCCGTGAGCGTCCCGCCGCGCCGAATGGTGATGAAGCGAGGGTCGCGCTCTTTCGGGAGAATCATGGCTACCCCTTGCTGACCTGCAACAATGCCGCATCCAGCGCAAGCGTCGCGGTCTCGTTCGCCAGCCAAGGGGGAAAGCGAAGGCCGCCGTGCGTACCCCAACATCGAGGGGATGCGGTTTCACTCGACAGAAAACGGGATGTCGAAGGAAAGTTCATTGGCCGATCAAGTTCAACTGGCGATCAGCCTTTCGAGTTCGTACGTCTCGTCCGCGCATGCGCAGTTTGAACGCCAACAAGACGACCTCGTTCACTCGGCGTTCGAAGTCGGCGATGCTCGCACCCTCGAGCGACTTGAAAACCTCACGTGCAGCGGTCTCGAGTTGATACCAGATGTCTCCTCCGCGTTTGAGAAACAGGGGATGCCGGGAGTTGATGACGATGGTGGTCATTTCGCGCTCGACCAGAGTCTGGCTGCGGATCGTCGCGTCGAGTGGGCGGACGATGACTTGTCCAAACCCGCGACGGCGTGGCTCGGTGTCGGCCGGTGGTCGAGCGGGTGCACGAGGCGCTTCCGGGTTTCCCATGCGCCGCACAACTGCTGACTCGGGGTGATCAGTGGCTGCTCGAGCCACGGCCATGCCAGGAAATGCGTCTTCGTGCTCAGCAAGCTTGAGGACCTGCCCGAGCAGGCGGCGCACCTGTTCTGCGGTCTTCATCGCGGATGCCGGAGGCGGAGCCCACTCGTCTGCAGCGAGTTGCTTTGCCATCGGCGCCAGCACGGCACGCATTCTCTGCTCGACCGAGGCCCACTCTGCACCGTCCCTCACGAAGTCGCTCTTGTTCATCGTCAACGGCACTGGCGTCAGGTCGACCTCTCCGACCAGACGCGCCATCCCAGACACCTGCACTGCGTTGGGGTGACCGAAGAACTCCCCGCTGACGATCAGCCGGCCGAGCTTGTAGCACCGAAGTCCTGGCACATAGTCGACGCCGCGGGCTTCCGGCTCGGCGATTCCGTACCAGCCGTTGATCGTCGCGCCGGCGGCACGAACCGAGAACCGGTGCTCATCGCGGAAGAAGATCGGTTGCGCTTCGACCCGGACACCATTGATTGAGATCTTCAATTCGCCACGCACCAGAAGCGGACGGTACGTATCCGCCAGCCGGATCTTTAGCCGGCGAGTGTCCAGGCGCTTGTCCACGCCGTCGACTCGAATCCGCACATAGCCCTGGTCTGTCGAGACTCGTTTGGGAATGACCCTGAGCTCGTAGTTCTTCAGCTTCGCTCGATCACGGTAGTTCGGATCAACAAAGCGCCAGGCCGTCTCGTCACCCGGCCTGCTTGCCTCAACACTGAACGCAGCGCCGAGGTGACCTACGGCAGCCTTGCCACCTTGACCATACTGGCCCAGGAGCTTTCGATTCCTTTTCGGCGAGCCACCCCAGCGAAGATAGTTGCGCTCGAGCTCGATCGGGCCCATCCCCTCTCCTCCTCGAGACTCGATGGCGAACGACGAGGTTTGGACGTGGAGGAGTACCTCGAGTGGGAGGCTCTTGCGGCGCGAGTCGATGGCGTTATCCACCAGCTCCATGACGGCGTCCGCCGAAGACCGATAGTTGGCAAACAGCGAGGCTGTTATTGCAGGGTCGATCCTCTCCCGAACCGTCACAGGCTTGGACATTGCATCGGAATCTATACCGAATCCTGCGCGGAGTGGTGAGCGGATCACGCCAGCACCAGACGGCAATTTCATCAATTTGGTTGGCAACGATCGGATTGCTGGCGCGTAGGTTGGAAGAGGCCGCGGCCAAACGGTCCTGGCCCGTGACGCAAGCGATGATGGCGCTTCGCTCAAGCGATCGGTTGTCCGTCCCCACATTGATCCGTGGACTGCTGAGTGGTACGAGGCACCCAAAGGTTGCCGAACAAGTCAGATTGGTATGGATCGCTCCTCGAGCCAGGCAGCTATTTCATCCACCGTGACCTTCCGGACGGCTATGGAAAGAGCAAGATCGCGTAGCTCTCCCCTCTCCGCTTCGATCGTATAGCCCTCGCGCCCGAGCCATGCCGCCATCGCGTACATCGCGGTTCGCTTATTGCCATCAACGAATCCGTGATTGAGCGCAAGGCTCTCAGCGAGGGCGGCCGCTCGCTTGAAAGCATTCTCGTAGAGCTTGTTTCCGCCGAAAGTGGCTAAAGGCCGGCCGATCGCTGACTCGAGAATGCCGCGGTCCCGAATCCCGGATGAGCCACCGAATTCCTCAACTGCCACGGCGTGTAGCCACACCAGTTCCTCGAGACTGAGAATCGGCGCCGCCGGCCCCTTGTCAGAGGTCGGCAAGTTCGGCTAAGTCTTCTCGGTAGCGCTCGGTAAATCGAGCGGCGAATTCAAGGAGAGACTTGTCCGGTACTCCAGCTGGATCGAGGTCGACATGGCCGGGCCGCGAGTCGATCGAAACCTCCATGCCCTCCTGGAAGCCGGATTCGGAGATCGTTTCAGGCGGCAGGGGGATCATCAACGAGTTCCCCACCTTCCGAATCTTTCTGACAATCACCATCGAACCGATTATACAACGTAATCTTGGCGCTGTTCAGCCCGCTCTTTGGCGCTGGCGGCACTTGTGCTGATCTAGATTCACGGCGGGATGGGATGCGCCTCTTGGCGCGGCTCCTCTAGACAGCTTCCTCGAGGACGTCCTTCAGCACCACGGCCGGGTTGTGCTCCTTGTCGTGCGCACCGTAAAGGAGGAGCAGTCGACCGCCGCGGGCGAGCAGCGCCAACTCCCTCAACTCAGGGAGTTTGCGGTAGAGCTCGGCCCGGTAGCGGAGCTGGAATTGCGGCCACTTCCGCGAGTCATGGGCTAACCAGCGACGCAGCTCGGAAGAAGGAGCGATCTCTTTGGCCCATCGGTCGAGGGCCAGGGAGTCCCTGCTGACGCCACGCGGCCATACCCGATCGACCAGGACGCGGATCTCGGTCGGATCGGGCGGGCCGGCCTCATAGGCCGGCCGGATTCGGACTCTTGACGGCTCTGGCATCCGACCCTGGTCGTCCAGCAGGTGCGCGAAGCACGGCGCCTCTCCCATAGCCTAGGCTATCGAATCCGAGAGGGTCTCGAAGGTCAGATCAGCCAATTCAGACGCTCCTCCCGTTTCAACCCCGCCTATCGCTTGGCCGCTTCTTCTGCGGCGCGAAGAACCTTTTCGCTGTCGAGCGCACGCTTGACTTTCGGGTACGCCTCACTCAGGCAGCAGGGACAAGACTCGTACCAGGCGCGAAAGCCGGGGTCGATCTTGGCCGGATTATCTCCCTGCTCTGGGATCTTCTGTGGCGCGTTACTCATCCGCGAGCCTCCTGGGCCGAATACTTGTCGGACTCTGGGCGAACAATCGGTCCACCAGCAGCGTATGCCCACAAGCCGGGAGCGGTCGTCGTACGAAAAGATTCCACTCGCGTGCCTCAAATGAGGCAGACCCGTACATCGCCTCGGTGAATGCCGGCCACGTGGTGAGGAGCCGCCTAACATTTGCAGCCACGACGCGACGACAGGCAGCGTGATCCATCCCCTCGGCGACCTGAGCTCCGAAATCTGCTGGGCCTTGCTGACTAACATGGCTCATGCGCTCGTCTCGGGCAGGGAACGGTGAGGTTGTTCGACCAAGCCCGGTGCGTGCCCGCACCGGACCGCGACAGGCACAGTCACGGCCTCGCATACTCCTCACCAACGACGACGGCATCACTTCGCCGGGACTGCTTGCTGCCTACGCGGAGCTGAAACGGCTGGGTGAGGTCACAGTTGTTGCCCCGGACGCCGAGCGTTCCGCCGTGGGTCACGCCATCACCACACTGACGCCGTTGCGGGTGAAGGAATTCATTCGCGGCGGCCGCCGGATCGGTTACGCGATCGACGGGATGCCGGCCGACTGCGTGAAGCTCGCCATCACCTCCTTGCTCGCGAAACGGCCCGATCTCGTGGTGAGTGGAATCAACCGGGGCCCCAATACCGGGAACAACGTCATCTACTCGGGCACCGTCTCTGCCGCGACAGAGGCTCGCATCCTCGGCGTTCCATCCATGGCCGTCTCGCTGGGCACTTTCACCAACCCTCGGTGGATCGGCGCTGCCCAGGTAACGCGCCGCATCGCCGCCGCCATCCTCGAGCGCGGCCTGCCGAAAAAGGTGTTGCTCAACGTCAACGTGCCGAACACGGAGAAACACAAGATCAAAGGGATCAAAGTCACGAGGATGGGAGACTCCGGCCATGTCGAGAACTTCACCATCCACACCGACCGCGACAACCAGCCTTCCTACTTGCTAAACGCAATCTACAAAGTGAGCGATATCGATCTGGACACCGACGCCGCGGCGCTTGCCGCGGGTTGGGTGACCATCACTCCGATCACTTTTGATCTCACGGCTCATGACGTCCTCGAGGACATCACCGCCTGGAAGCTCAAGCTCTAAGCGAGCGAAGCTGGTCGGCCCTGTAGGGTTGCATTGCCACGGGTGACAGGCTGGCGATCCCGGTCACCTCCAACGCCTCTGGTGCCCGGGTGTGGACCGGCAGCACCAGTCCTGGCGAAACTGTACGCACCATGCGGGACACGTCTTCGGGTCGGGAATGACCGCTGCTGGCGAGATGAACCAATTCGAGCCCGAACCTCTGGGGCCAGGCCACCAGCACGGGCCAAGCAGGATCCCAGATGCCCAGAGGCGGCCCGTCCGACTGGATGAAAATCGAGCCGTCCGGGGGTCGCAAGTCGATCAGCGTCGGCAGTGAATCGAAGCCGAGCACGACACAATAGCGCGAAGGG
>JBOHUQ010000024.1:0-27113 GCA_050734495.1 Candidatus Dormibacteraceae bacterium | reverse complement strand
GCCCAGAACCACCTGGAGATTGTCCTTTCGCCACCGGGCGCGGCCGGTCACATCTTGGGCACCGACAATTTCGGGCGTGACGAGCTTTTGATGCTCGTCTACGGCTCGCGCTACACGCTCTCTTTGGGCCTGATTGCCGTCATTCTCGGCATTCTCGTCGGCGTTCCACTCGGCGCGGTTTCGGGTTACTTCGGCGGCTGGATCGACATCCTGATCCAGCGCCTCACCGATATCCTCCTGGCTTTTCCGTCCATCGTCCTCGCTCTGGCGCTGGTCGCGGGGCTCGGCGTCGGCTTGCGCAACGTCGTCATCGCAGTCGGCGTCAGCTCGGTTCCGTCATTCATCCGCCTGGTCCGCGCGGACGCACTGCGGCTGCGCGAACTGCCCTTCGTGGAGGCTGCACGCGCCCTCGGCGTGCATCCCGCCTCGATCATGCTCCGGCACGTCATTCCGAACGCGCTCGCGCCCGTCATCGTCCAGGCGACGTTACAGATGGGATTCGCCATCCTCCTCGCGGCGAGCCTCGGATTCTTCGGGCTCGGCGTGCAGCCGCCCACGCCGGAGTGGGGTGAGCTGCTCGGCGACGCGCGCAATTACATCTTCTCGGACCCCAACCTCGCCACGTTTCCCGGCCTCGCGATCTTCGCCGCGGTCCTCGCGTTCAACCTTATCGGCGATGGACTGAGGGACGCGCTCGACCCGAGGCTCGGCTGAAACCGCTGCCTCAGGCGGGACTGAGGTAGTCGAGTGCGACGCCCGCCATGGCTGAGCTGCCGATTGGGAGCGCCGCCTCGTCGATGTCGAACGTCGCTGTGTGCAGCGGCTTGGGCTCGGCCCAGGATGGGTGCTTGACTCCGAGCCACAGCATGGCGCCTGGCACTCGCTGGAGCACGAACGCGAAGTCCTCGGCGCCCATAACTGGCCGCGACTGTTGCACGGCTTTGGAGCCCAGCAAATCGCGCGCACTCGCGCCAAGACGCTCGGCCATCGCCGAATCGCATACCGACGGCGGGTAACGCATCTCGAAGTCGATGCGGGCCGTCGCGCGCATCGTTGACGCGACACCGGACACGATCTCGCTCAGCCGCTTTTCAAGACGTGTTAAAAGGTCGTCGTCGAATGCGCGAATCGTGCCTTTCAAGATCGCAAAGTCGGCGATCACGTTCGACCGGTTGCCGGCGTTGA
Organism: Candidatus Dormibacteraceae bacterium; assembly: GCA_050734495.1. Classification (GTDB taxonomy): domain Bacteria; phylum Chloroflexota; class Dormibacteria; order Dormibacterales; family Dormibacteraceae; genus Palsa-870. Next base: position 25,928 of record JBOHUQ010000024.1, on the reverse strand, counting down.
AGCTGCCGAGAGTGACGACCGCCGGCGTGGTCGGGTCCACCTCCCGGGCGACGAGAGTCTGCGCGGCGACCACGATCTGCGCGCCGACGACTACCGGGTCGATGCTGTCGTGCGGCCGGGCGGCGTGGCCGCCGCGTCCCTCGACCGTGATCGTGAAGGCGTCGGCGCCGGCGAGCAGCGGCCCTGCTCCATAGGAAACCTGTCCCACCTCGAGCTCCGGCCTGACGTGGAGCATGAATGCCGCGTCGACCTTGGGGTCGTCGAGGACGCCGTCGTTGATCATGCGGGCCGCGCCGGCGCCGCCTTCCTCCGCCGGCTGAAACATCAGCTTGACGGTGCCGGCAAACCGCGAGCGGCGCTCGAGCAGCAGCTGAGCGGCGCCGAGGAGCATGGCGGTGTGTGCGTCGTGTCCGCACGCGTGCATCACCCCGGGGATCTCGGATGCGAACGGAACACCCGATCGTTCCTCGATCGGCAACGCATCCATGTCGGCACGAAGGAGCACGCAGGGTCCGTCGCCGAGCTCGCCCTTGATCTGCGCGACCACTCCAGTGGTCGCGAGACCCGAGCGGAACGGAATGCCTAGATCGCGGAGCCGCGCCTGGACGAGGGTCGAGGTCTGTTGCTCGTCGTACGCCATCTCGGGGTGCGAGTGGATCGTGCGCCGGTCGGATACGATCCGTGGTCCGAGGGTACGCGCCGATTCCAGCAGTTCAGAGGTCAACATCGAAGACTATAGGACAGGCGATCGCAGCAAAAAGGCCCTGCACGGCTCGCCGACGACGCATAAGCGCGTTCACTGATGGGCGACCACCGGAAGTTGTTGGCCGCGGCAGAGGATGTCCATCCTGCAGATCTCAAATAACGGAGGTCGCGTAATTCTCCTGTTGCCGGGCTATGACAAGGTCGCGATCCGTCGTCGCGTCGCCAGGAAAGGGAGATTGTCCAAGCCCGATCTCGCCTTAGGGATTGGAACGCGCGCCAACGACGTTGACATTATGAATCCCTTTCTTCCATCCGCGAACGCGTGGATTCTGCGTATCGAAGACGAAGCGGCCATCATCAGAGCGATCGAACTTCGGCGAGCCGCTTGATTGAGTATTCGTCGTCCCAGCAGACAGCGGCTTCCCACGCGACCGACGCTTGCGCAGCGATGTCGTGCGCGTCCTCGCCGAGACCGGCGGCATTGTCGGGCAGCACCAGGTCTAGGTCGGGAACGTCGCGTGCGACTCGTCCCAGTCGATCAGCGCAACTCGATCCGCGGTCATTCGGATGTTGCGGGATTCTTGGGGTTGCCGTGGACGACACACGACCGACGCCCGACGAGCCGCGCCCACGCTACTCGTGGCGGCGGCAGCGACTAGTTGGTCGATCCTGTACCGGATATGCGTCACCCGCGGAGATGCGATCACCTCCACAGGCGTGAGGTGAAGGTTGCCCACGTCTTGGAACAGCGAGGCGACGATCTCGGGAGTCACGAAGCAGAGATCGCGCGGTTGATAGCTGAGGGTCTGACCAACAAGCCGATCGGGACCCGCCTGTTCATCTCCCAGCGAACAGTGGATGCCCACGTTCGCAACATCCTCAACAAGCTCGGGGTCGACACTAGAGCTCAAATCGCGGTCCGCGTCGCGCCGACGAACATGGCGGCTGAGCCTGCGACCGGATGGGGGGCGGCAGATCATGAGTGGGGCGCTCGGTTTCGTAGAAGGTTGACGAACAGCCGTATCACAGAAATGTCACGCATTCGCGGAACCTAGAGGACACGGGAGGACACGACGGCGGACGAAATTGAGCACAGGAGGTCACCAGAGGAACCGGTGGGACACCAGAGGACACGACGTACGCAGGGGTTCGGGACCGTGAGGCCCCGGGTTTCAAATCCCGGCCCCCGACCAAGTTTCCGGAGATAAGGCGCTAGCGCTGCTGGCGCATGTAGTACAGGTGTGCGGGATGACGTTGGATTGAGCGCTACCCGTTATCCCTGCTTGCGCACCTCCGCGTGATCCGTTGCAATGGTGCGACTCCTGTCGAACGTGCTTACGATTTGGTCATGACAGACCGACGCCCTACGTCCTATTTCCCGGCACGGCTCGCGAAGCTTTGACGTTCTACGGTGAGGTCTTCGGCTGTGATGCCCAGCTGCACACTGCGACGAAATACGGGGCACCGGGGGGCATCTGGTCCTGGTTCCGTAGCAACACGAAACGCAGGAGTGACCTACTGGTACGCGATGTCCATCCCCGCATGGTGTCCTGACCATGTGAGGTCGAAATGCCAACAGCCGGACTGCGGCAGGTCGATGATCGACGGCACATCTCCGCTGGTCAGGAATGCGGCGCTCTGGTTGACGATGGGCGCAGGAGCCCCGACTGGGTGGGCGCTGATGTCGAGCGACCCCGCACGTGGCGGCAGGTTGACTAGCCAAAGGATCTTGTTCGAAGGGTTCTCCGGGTGACCGGCGCGGAGCGGGTATCCGTACAGGAAGCCGATCACGGTCGCAGGTGCCGCGAGGACGTAGGGAACAAACTCCTGATACGTGGACGTCCCTTCGAGCTGGTGTGCCCATCCGGGGGCTCCGCCCTTAAAGATCGGCGTAGATCCACATCCGCTGGTGAGGACGATGGCGCTGACTGATGGCGACGGGCTTGCCAGCGCCGAACTACCCGGCTGAGGTGAGCAGGCGAATGCTGTAACCGCCGCCATCGAAACCACTAGAGGGCGCACAGCCGTAGTACACCATGCCTTTCGGGAGGGTTCCAACGCAGCTACTTCGCTGATCGCGAGTCCAGGCAGTGGGCCTGGTTCTCAGCCGCGACGCCGGTTCCTACAATCCAGAGCCAGTGAACCTAGATTTCGTACGCTGCCATACCGTCTCCAAGCTGCAGGCGTGGTTCAGCAAGGCGTCGACCCGCCGCCGCGGCGGGACCGAAGTCGCCTGAGTTGTCGTCAAAAGGCCACGTAGTCGGCGGCACAGCTTCCCCGCGAGTTGGTTGAGTTATGGATCAGGGCCACTCGAGGAGTGCAGCGCCCCAGGTCAGTCCCGCGCCGAAACTGGCGAGCAGCACCTGAGAACCTGATCGCAGCCGCCCATCACGCACGGCCTCCGCGAGCGCCAGTGGGATGGTGGCGGTCGACGTATTTCCATACTCGTCGATGTTCAGTACGACCTTGTTGGATGGGAGCCCAAGACGCCGCGACGAGGCCTCGATGATCCGTTGGTTGGCCTGGTGGGGAACAAACAAATCCACATCGTCGAGGGACATGCCGGCGGCGGCGAGCACAGCCCGGCACTGCTTGACGAAAACCTCGACGGCGATTTTGAACGTTTCCCGGCCGCGCATCTGAAAATGTGGGTCCGGGTCACGGGCCGCATAGGCACCGGTATCGGCAAACCTGCCGTAGGTGAGAAGGTCCCATTTCCGGCCATCCGAGCCCAGGCACCAACTGCGAAAGCCCGCGCTGCCGCGGGGTGAGGGTGCCACCACCGCCGCGGCGGCGGCGTCGCCCAGCAGCACGCATGTCGAGCGATCGGTCCAGTCCAGAATTCGTGTCAGGGTTTCCGCGCCGATCACCAGTGCCGTCTGGATGCGACCGGCCGCAATCTGCGCGTCGACGATCGACACCCCGTACAGCCAGCCGGTGCACGCGGCGAGCAAGTCGAAGGCGACAGCGCGCTGAGCTCCAATCCGTTCCTGGATGCGGCAGGCCATGGGCGGAAACGGCGCGTCAGGTGACGAGCTCGCGACGATCACCATATCGATATCGCGGCTGGACAGGCCCGCCGCGGCGAGCGCCCGTTCGGCGGCGACAGTACCCAGTTCAAAGGAGGCGGTGCCGGGTTCGGCGATGTGCCGGCGCCTGATCCCGGTGCGCACGGTGATCCACTGATCCGAGGTGGCGACCGTCCGTTCAAGGTGTGCGTTGGTCAGCACCCGGTCCGGCACGCACGTGCCCAGACCCATAATCGCTGAGCGGCGACCTTTGGTGGCAAATGCCCGAACGGCTGAATCCGGCACTGCCTGATGAATCGCAGACATCACACCGCGACGGCGCTGAACGCGTCGATCGTGTGTACCGCTGCTTGGAACTGGCGGGCCCCCGCGTGGGCGACGCTCGGTGGAAACATCAGCGGCTCTTCGTAAACTCCCTCGAAGCGCTGGCGAAAACGCTGTCGCGCCTCTTCGGCTGTCCCATAGACCGCGAATGCGTCCAGCATGCGATCACTGACGGCGGCTGCCGCCCCCGCCATGTCGCGGCGTTTCCAGGCATCGCGGATCGCGGCCGACTCGGCGCGGAAGCCATGGTGGTCGAGGATCGGGTCAAAGGTCCGGACCACGGCATAGAAGGCAATCTGCGCCGCGGCTGCGGCGCGGGCCTCCTCCGCATTTTCAGCCACCGAACACAGCACGTAGCCGGCGATCGGGAGCTTGCCGCCATCGCGATCCGTCGCGCCGGTGGCGAGAGCCGGGCGGATCACGTCCCGCACGTATTCGGGGCTGAACATCGGGTGGCCGACCAGCCCGTCCGCGACACGTCCCGCCGCTTCCGCCATGCGCCGGTTGACGGCCGCGAGATAGATGGGGAGGTGGCCGCCGACTGGAGGTGGCATGCCGGTCGTTGGGTTCACGTCCAGGCGGAAGAAACGCCCTTCGTGGCGCACCTGTCCGAGATCGAGCCGCAACAGGCGGCGCAGTAGCGGGATCAGTTCTTCGATTCGTGGCGCGAGATGGTTCGGGTCAATCCCCAGCCAGGCCGCCGCTTGCCCGGGTGTGCCTGTGCCTAGGCCGAGGACCAGGCGCCCGCCACTCAGCTCTTGAAGATCGCGCGCCTCGGTTGCGAGCACCAGCGGCGAACGCCCGAACGCGTAGAGGATTCCAGTGCCCAGACGGATGCGTGACGTAACCTGAGCCATCGCCGCCAGAGAAACGGTGCCCGAGCGATCGTAAAACTCGGCCGTCCAGGCGGAATCGAATCCGGCTGCCTCCGCGCGGGCGGCAAGCGCAGCGATGGACCTGACGTCACCGCCCATGACGGTGATGCCGCTTGCTCTGGCCATCAACCGCTCGCGGCCGTCAGCGCCTGGGTTCGGGCCACCTCCCGGCACTCCACCATGGCTCGCTCGAAATCCCGGCGACGCTCCTCAGCGCTGTCTGCCGGAGACATGAACCAGGAGTCGAGACAGCCAAGGTCGGCTTTTGCGAAGCGCTCGACCAGGTCGCGCGCGCCGGTGTCGGCGGTCACCCACATCAGCTCACGGACCATCGCGTCACTGACCTGTCCTGCTGCGCCCCGGCGATCGCCTGACCGCCAGCGGCCTGCGATCGCCGCAACTTCCTCACCAAAGCCCTGCCGCGAGAGAAAGCCCGAGTACGAGGGGAGCGACGCGTAGAGGGCGATGAAGCGCCGCGCGAAGTCCTGCGACGCGGCACGCGAAGAGCCGGTGACGATCACGACCCGCGCCACCGTGTCGATCGGACGCCCGGCGAGCCGGCGCAGCTCGGGCAGAACAGTCGGGCCGGCCATGAAGAGTACGACCCCATCGGCCAGTTCACCGGCCAACTCCAGCATTCGCGGGCCGAGTGCGGCCAGGTATATGGGCACCCGATGGTCGGGTGGGCGGTACAGACGGAAGGCCCCCACCCGCTCACCGTCCAGCAGCCGTCGAAGGCTCAGCAACACATCTCGCGTCCGGGTCAGTGGGCGCGACCACTGGAGGCCCATCCAGCCACTGACGACGGCTTTGGTGGACGAGCCGATTCCAAGGACGAAGCGTCCCGGAGCGAGGTGGCTCAACGACGCGGCTGACATGGCGATCAGCGCCGGAGGCCGCGTCAGAGCCGGCGCGATTGCCGTGCCGAGACGTATCCGCTCTGTCGTGCCTGCCGCGCTGGCCAGGGGCGTGAATGCGTCAAAGTAGTCGCGCTCATAGCTCCACGCCTCGTCGTAACCAAGTGACTCGGCGTGGCGCACCAACCGGCCGGTTTCAAGAACCGGTATGTCTTCGGGTGGAAGCGTTAGTCCAAGGCGCACTTAAACCGGGCCCTGAAGGCCCTCCTCATCCAACCACCCTGACCCAAGACATACCCGCCTGGCTGTTCGTGAACGCACACCCATCGCGCACTGGGCCGACGCGGCGATACGCGCTATGTTTGCGAGCATGGCGCGGTCGCGAGCGGCTCCCAGTCTCGCAGAGGTCGAACAGTTTTTCCTCGGTGAGTTCGAGGAGGCCGCCGCGGAAATCGAAGAATCCGACCGGATCCCTGAGCGCCTGCTGCGCACGGCAGCAGAACTGGGCGTACACGGACTTTCTGTCCCGACCGAGCTGGGCGGCTTCGGGCTCAGCCTGACCGAGCTCCAGCCCTATCTGGAGGCGGCGGCCCGCGGCCCTGCCTGCGGTCGAATGCTGGTCCATCTCAGCAACGGGATCTGGCGGCCGCTGGCGCGGTACGGCAATCCGGAGGAGCAAGCACTGCTGCCCGAAATGGCGGCCGGACATGTCACAGTCGCCTTCGCGCTAACCGAGCCCGTGGGCGGAACCGGTCGCGATCTACATTCGCGGGCGAGAGTCAACGGTCGAACCTGGAGCCTGAGCGGCCAGAAGCACCTGGTCACGTTCGGCGATCGTGCCGACTGGTTCCTGCTCACCGCTGCCAGCGACGACCGCCACTCCCCTGATTCGCTGACTTCGTTTCTCGTTCCGCGCGCTGCGAGTGGTCTTGTCATCCAAGCCGACCAGCGAACCATGGGCCTGAAGGGCACCGGCCATGCCCGCCTCCTGTATGACGAAATGCAGCTTGACGACCGCCATCGTCTCGGCGAGGTCGGACAGGGGTTGGAGGTGGCATTCAGTTTTTTGGACTACAGCCGGATCTCACTGGCGGCGTGCATGGTCGGCCTGGCGCGGCGCGCGCTTGACGAGTCGATCGGCTTCTCGCGCAAGCGGGTCACCTTCGGGCGACCGATTGCGGAGAGGGAGTCGATCCGCGGCCACCTCGCCGACATGCACGCCGATGTCGCGGCCGCCCGTGCCCTGGTTGCCAATGCGGCCGCTGCGTTTGATAGAAACCAGCCGGTTACGGTGCCCGCTGCCACATGCAAGCTCTTCTGCCTGGAAATGGTTGGCCGCGTCACCGACCGCGCGCTGCGAGTCCACGGCGGGATCGGTTACACCACGGAAGCTCCTATCGAGCGCATCTATCGCGACGCTCGCGGCTTCTGGTTCGAGGAGGGGACGGCCGAGATCCAGCGGCTGGTCATCGCTCGCGGCCTCCTCGGCATGCAGGCCTGAGCCCAGTCGGCTGATGCGGTTCGTCGAAGTTGCGCCCGGCGAGGTGAGGTTGGCCGAGGGCCCCCCGCCCGTGCCTCCTCCGGGCTGGGCGCTTGTGCGCGTTCTGGCTTGCGGCCTTTGCGGCTCCGACCTGCGGCTGGCACGCGGCATGGTCCTGCCCAAGGGCGTCGCTTATCCCCTCCGTCCCGGCCACGAGGTCTCGGGAATCGTTGAGTCCTTGCCCCAGCCCACACCCGGTGGCTTCGCCGAGGGAGATCTGGTGGTGCTACATCCCCTGTTTCCGTGCGGCGAATGTGCCGCATGTCTAGGCGGTCAAGAACAGCGCTGCCCGAGCGCCAGGGTCCTGGGCATTCATGACCCCGGTGGCATGGCAGAGCTGGTGATATGGCCGGTTAGTCGCATGCTGCCTGCGCCGGCACTTGGGGCGCCCGAAGCGGCACTTCTGACCGATGCGGCCGCGACCGCCTACCACGCGCTGCGCCTGGCCGCCCTCCCCGCCAGAGGCCGCCTTTGCGTGCTCGGCGCTGGAGGTGTGGGTGAGCAGGTACTCCGCCTTGCGCAGCTGCTGACGCCCGGAGTCACGCTTGCCGCGGTCGTTCGCAGCGAGGCCAGCGCCCGCCGCGTAAGGATGCTTGGCGCCCACGTCGTCGCCGGGTTGGATGGAGCCGCCCAACGTCTCCGCTCAGAGGTGGGTCGCTTTGATGCAGCGATCGACTTCAGTGGGGCTGCAGAAGCCGCAGCAGAGGGGGTACGAATGCTGGGGCCAGGTGGCCGCTTGGTGGTGGGCTCGGTTGGCGATAACACTTTCGAATTGGGCACCACGGTCAGCGGGGTCGCGACCCGCGAACTTCAGGTCTTAGGCTGCTATGTCTCCACGCTGGCGGACCTCCGAGCCGTACTCAAGCTGGCGATCTCAGGCCGGCTCGATATGTCGCGGGCAGTGACCGAAGTGCTGTCCCTAACGGATGCTCCGCACGCCTTCGACCGACTCGAACGGCGAGGAGAAGGGGTTGCACGGCTGGTCCTCCAGCCATGACGCCCCTGTCGGGCATTCCGGAGCGCGGATCGTGGTCTCTTGCGCTGCCCTCCCCAGCGGCTTCGTCGCAGGCGTTGATCAAGTCGTGTCTCGGAACCGCACGAGAGATGGTCGGTTGTGCGCCGACGCACAGACCTCGACGCCGTGTGGACCAGACGATCCGGATATTGCCGCATACGGCGCTGTGAACGGGTACTGGGGCGAAACGCTCCTGGCGGTTGCAACGCGAACATAGGAGGGCTTATCAGCATGGATCCCTCGAGCAGTACGGCCTTTACCCAGTCGGCGTTCCTCCCGTTTGCAGTCGGGCTGTTCGGCCTCGGGACCTGCTATTTCGTTTGGGGTGGGCAGACCCTATTCGGCTTCCCCAAGGCAGAGGGCGAGGCGAAGATGCCTATCGAGCGGACGGCCGGTCTTTGGGGCGTCTGGATGGGCGGCTTCATGCAACTCATCACAGGGGTGTGGCTCTTTACCGGGTTGACATGGTTCCCTGTCTTCACCGGCAATGCTGACAAGACCCCGGTGTACATGGCTGCCCTCGCCTTCACGGCGTACGGAGTTCACTGGTTCGTGATGGGTCATCGCCGCTTCATCGGTGCGAGTCCCATGCCCGACGCCTGGATGACAATCCCCTATGCCTGGCTGTCGATCATCGGCGTGATCGTGTTCCTCATCGCGGCGGACATCCCAGTAGCCATCGTGTTCATCCTGCTGGCACTGATCTATCTGTCGGAGCTCGGCGGCCGATTTTTCAATTGGCAGCTCGGGCTCAAGCTCCAGGGCGTCTGGCAGTTCCTGAACGCGCTTTGGCTGATGTATCTGACCTTCGCGTTCACGCTCGCGTTTTCCAACGGCATCAAGCTCTGGTTGTGACTGGTTCCCCGGTGGCGACTCCGTGAAGGCGGTCAGGTGGCCGCTGCTCCGTCAGCTGACCCGCGATCCGATGGCGCTTGGAGAGGCCGCAAGGTCTGCACGTTCGGAGGCACTCCGGCCTCGTACTGAGGACGCCGACCACGTGGCTCGCTCTGTGTGTCCCTTCTGCGCCGTGGGTTGCGGACAGCTTGTCTTCGTCAAGAACGGGCGTGTTATCCAGATCGAGGGCGATCCCGGGAGTCCGGTCTCGCGTGGGCGTCTCTGCCCCAAGGGCTCGGCCAGCAAACAGCTGGTGACCGGCCCTCAGCGCGAACTGCGGGTGAAGTATCGGCGCCCCTATGGCACCCAGTGGGAGGAGCTGAGCCTGGACCGGGCCATGGAGATGATCGCCGACCGTGTCCTCGAGACGAGGGCCGCGACCTGGGAGGACCGGGACAGCTCCAAACACCTCCTGAATCGAACCATGGGCATCGCCAGCCTGGGCGGTGCCACCCTCGACAACGAGGAGAACTACCTGATCAAAAAGCTCTTCACCGCCCTCGGCGTGGTGCAGGTTGAGAACCAAGCCCGCATATGACACAGCTCGACTGTCCCCAGTTTGGGGTCAAGCTTCGGTAGGGGCGGCGCCACCACCTTCCAGCAGGACCTTCAGAACTCCGACTGCATCCTGATCATGGGCTCCAACATGGCGGAGTGCCACCCGGTCGGTTTCCAGTGGGTGGTGGAGGCCAAGCTGAGAGGCGCCAAAGTAATCCACGTCGACCCTCGTTTCACGCGCACCAGCGCCCTCGCCGACCTCCACGTTCCGATCCGGGCGGGCAGCGACATCGTGTTCTTGGGCGCGCTCATCAACCACATCCTGAGCCAGGAACGCGACTTCCGCGAATACGTGCTCGCCTACACCAACGCCTCCACGATCGTGAGCGAAGGCTTCCAGGACACCGAGGATCTGGACGGACTCTTCTCAGGCTGGGACGCTGAGGGTAGGCGCTACGACAACAAGACGTGGCAATACGAGGGTGCGCCGATGGGGGCTGCCGCGGGAGCCCGAGAGGTCGAGGGCCGGGCGACCGCACCCGCCACCCAAGTCCAGCGCGACTCTACCCTGCAGCATCCGCGGTGCGTCTACCAGATTCTCAAGCGCCACTTCAGCCGCTACTCACCGCAGCTGGTGGAGGAATCGTGCGGTGTACCACAGAGAAAGTTCCTCGAGGTCGCCGAGGCCCTCTGCGAGAATTCCGGGCGCGAGCGCACGAGCGCCATCTGCTATGCGGTGGGTTGGACCCAGCACACCGTCGGCGTCCAGTACATTCGCACGGCTGCCATCGTTCAGCTCCTGCTCGGCAACATGGGCCGGCCCGGAGGCGGGATCATGGCGCTGCGCGGCCACGCCAACATCCAGGGCGCCACCGACATCCCGACGCTCTTCGACATCCTGCCCGGCTACATCCCGATGCCCGATGCGGAACGCCACCCGAATCTACGAACCTTCCTTCAAACCGCCTCGGCGGCAACGGGGTACTGGGGCAACATGGACGCCTATACGGTCTCTCTGCTGAAGGCATGGTTCGGCGACGTGGCCAAGCCCAAGAACGATTTCGGTTTTGGGCTGCTGCCTCGGGTCAACGGCGATCACTCCACCTACCCGAGCATCCTGGGCATGAAAGATGGCACCGTCGAAGGCTTCTTTGTAGTAGGCGAGAACCCAGCCGTGGGCTCAGCCCACTCCAAGCTGCACCGCATGGCGATGGCCAACCTCAAGTGGCTCGTTGTCCGTGACCTCGTCGAGATAGAGTCGGCGACGTTTTGGAAGGACTCGCCTGAAGCTGACTCAGGGGAGATCAAGCCCGAGCTTACCGCGGTAGAGGTCTTCTTTCTGCCTGCCGCATCCCACGTCGAGAAGGAAGGCAGTTTCACCAACACCCAGAGGATGCTGCAGTGGCACGAAAAGGCGGTCGACCCTCCGGGCGAATGCACGTCCGAGCTCTGGTTCTTCTACCACCTCGGAAGAATCCTGAAGGAGCGCCTAAGTGGCTCGCGGGCGGCTCGCGATCGCGGCATCCAGGCTCTGACCTGGGACTATCCGGTGGACGAGCGCGGCGAACCGAGCGCCGAGGCAGTTCTACGCGAGATCAACGGCGTGGGGCCTGACGGCAAGGCACTTGCAGGCTTCGGACAGCTCAAGGCCGACGGCTCCACCGCGTGCGGCTGCTGGATCTACTCAGGCTGCTTCGCTGACGGTGTCAACCAGACCAAGCGGCGCAAGCCTGGCGGGGAGCAGAACTGGGTGGCGGGCGAGTGGGGTTGGGCCTGGCCCATGAACCGACGCATCCTCTACAACCGCGCCTCCGCCGACCCCGAGGGCAGGCCCTGGTCCGAGCGCAAGCGTTACGTCTGGTGGGACGGCGAAAAGAAGGAGTGGACCGGCCACGACGTGCCCGACTTCCCGAAGGCGAAGGCCCCAGACTATGTGCCTCCGGTCGGGGCGACCGCCGAAGACGCCCTCCGCGGCGACGAGCCGTTCATCATGCAGGCGGACGGCCGCGGTTGGCTGTTTGCCCCCTCGGGGATTGTCGACGGACCACTGCCCACCCATTACGAGCCCCACGAGTCGCCCTTCGAGAACTCCCTCTACGCCCAGCAGTGCAACCCCGCCCGCACGGTCATCAACCGTCCCGACAACCCATACAACGAGACCAGCCGATATCCATACGTGATGACCACCTACCGGCTCACCGAGCACCACACCGCCGGTGGGATGAGCCGCTTCCTGCCCTATCTGTCGGAGTTGCAGCCCGAGATGTTCTGCGAAGTCTCGAAGCAGCTGGCGGCGGAGCGGGAACTCGTGCACGGTGACTGGGCGACGATTGTCACCTCCAGGACCAAGATCGAGGCCCGGGTGCTGGTGACAGACCGCATGAAACCTCTCCGCGTCCAGGGCGAGGTCATGCACCAGATCGGCCTACCCTACCATTGGGGCTACAAGGGGATCGCCCCTGGCGACAGCGCCAACGACCTGTTTCCGCTCGTGCTCGACCCCAACGTGCACATCCAGGAGGTCAAGGCGGCTACATGCGATATCTGGCCGGGCCGGATCAAGAGGAAAGGCAGTAGGCCATGACGGCGGTGGCGCCAGGAACGCGGGCTGGCTTCTTCACCGACTCCAGCATCTGCATCGGCTGCAAGGCCTGCGAAGTGGCCTGCAAAGAGTGGAACCAGCTTCCCACTGAGGGCCTCGACTTTCTTGGTATGTCCTACGACAACACCGGCGAGCTTGGCTCCGACAGCTGGCGTCACGTCGCATTCATCGAGCAGAACCGGAATGGCGATGTGCGCTGGCTGATGAACTCTGACGTCTGCAAGCACTGTACCCGCGCCCCCTGCCTGGATGTCTGCCCGACCGGAGCCTTGTTCCGGACCGAATTCGGCACCGTGGTCGTCCAGGAGGACATCTGCAACGGCTGCGGCTACTGCGTGTCCGCCTGCCCGTTCGGCGTCATCGAACGAAGGCCGCGCGACGGGCGGGCCTTCAAGTGCACGATGTGCTACGACCGCTTGAAAGGGGGGCTCGAGCCCGCCTGTGCCACGGCTTGCCCGACGCAGTCGATCCAGTTCGGTCCGCTGGAGGAGATGCGGCAGAGGGCACAGGACCGGTTGGGCCAGCTCCAGTCCGAGGGGCGTGAGGACGCCCGTCTGTACCTGGCTGATAGCGCCGACGGCATGGAGGGGGCCGGCTCGATCTTCCTGCTTCTGGACGCGCCTCACGTCTATGGTCTCCCCGACGATCCCCAAGCCACCACCCACGATCTGGGTGAGATGTGGAAGGCCGCCGCCGCTGCCGCCGGCCTGATTGCCGTTGCCGTGCTGGGTGCGCTTTGGGGCCGAAGATGACTCAGGTGGCGGAGGCCAGCGACTCCTACTACGGGCGTCCGGTACTCAAGACACCGCCCTGGAAGCCCGAGGTGGCTTGGTACTTCTGGATCGGGGGAATGGCTGGGGTTTCGGCGGCCTTGGCGCTGGGGGCGCGACTCTCAGGCAATCGCCGCCTGACGCGATCCGCGCTCGTCGGGGCGGTCGCAGGGGCCGTCGCCAGCCCGGCGCTCCTGATCGACGACCTCGGGCGGCCAGAGCGCTTCTTGAACATGCTGCGGGTTTTCAAGCCCACCTCGCCGATGAGCGTGGGCACTTGGGTCCTGGCCGGCTTTGGTGCGGCGGTCACGGGAGCGACCGTCTCCGAGTTCACTGGTCTGTTGCGACCTGCTGGACGGATCGCGGCTCTGTTCGCGGGTGCACTCGGGCCGGTGCTCTCCACCTATACGGCGGTGCTGATATCCAATACCGCCGTGCCAGTCTGGCACGAGGCTCGCCGCATCCTCCCGTTCGTCTTTGCTGGTAGCTCGATCGCGAGCGCCGGTGGCCTGGCCGCGGTGCTTACCCCGGTGTCCTCCGCTCGACCTGCGCGGCGCTTGGCGGTCATTGGATCTGCGGTGGAGTTGGTGGCCGCAGGTCTGATGGAGCGTGAGCTCGGCGATTGGGCCCGCCCCTACCAGGAGGGAGATGCCCGCCATTTGTCCCGGCTCAGCCGCCTCCTCACCCTCGCCGGAGGGACCGCGATGCTTCTCGCAGGTCGCCGGCGGTGGCAGGCGGCGAGCGCGGGGACGATGCTGCTTGCAGGTGCGCTCGCCCAAAGGCATGCCGTATTGAAAGCTGGCATCGAAAGCTCTCGACAGAGCCGTGGTCGTTAGTTCTGATTGCTCCCGGGGTGGACTCCTTCAGCGCGGCTACCGGGCGACCGCAATTGCTGCTGGCGGTGGTCGCCGTGCGGGCGGCTGTCATCTTCAGCGCCCGGTAAGTGGTCCAAATTAAAGGCCCAAGCACCGAGCAGGTGCTGGCGGCGTTGTCCGCGATCCAGGATCCCGATCTCGGGCGAGACGTCGTGAGCCTCGGCATGATCAAGGACCTCTGCGTCAGCGACGCCGGTCGCGTCAGCTTCGTTTTCGAGCTGACGACGCCGGCGTGCCCAGTTCGCGACCGCTTCCAGACCATGGCGAGAGAGCTGGTCGGCGGCCTGCCGGGCGTGACCGCGGTCGATCTCAAAATGACCGCCAACGTACGCGCCGCTTTCGGCGGACGCTCCCACGAACAGGTGATCCCGGGCGTTAAGCATGCGATTGCGGTTGGTTCTGGCAAGGGAGGCGTCGGCAAATCAACGGTGGCGGTGAACCTCGCCGCGTCGCTGCAGCGCTCGGGCGCGAAGGTCGGACTGCTGGATGCGGACATCTACGGCCCGTCGGTGCCCGCGATGCTCGGCGTCAACGACCAGCCGAGAGTGCTCGATCAGAAGCTCGTGCCCTTAGAGGCCTACGGCTTGAAGTTCATGTCGATCGGCCTGCTCACGGGCGCGGACAAAGCGATGGTGTGGCGTGGCCCCATGGTGTCGCGCGCGATCGAGCAGATGCTCACGGACGTGCATTGGGGCGAGCTCGACTACCTCGTCGTCGACCTCCCGCCGGGGACGGGCGACGCTTCACTCACGCTCGCCCAATCGGTTCCCCTGACCGGCGTCGCCATCGTTTGCACGCCGCAAGAGGCGGCCTTGAGGATCGCGGTCAAGGCGCTTCAGATGTTCCGCGGCCTGAACGTGCCGCCGATCGGCCTGATCGAGAATATGAGCTGGTTTGTCTGCAGCCGGTGCAATGAAGAGCACCACATCTTCGACCATGGCAAGGCCGAGCGCGCAGCGCAGCGACTCGGCGTCCCCTACCTCGGCGCCATACCGCTCGACAAAGCGATCCGCGAAGAAGCCGACAACGGGGCGCCGGTGGTCGTTTCGAAGCCCGACACCGTGGGCGCGCAAGCGCTAGAGAGGGTGGCGTCGGCGGTCGCGGCGCGCATCTCGGTCCAGAGCTTTCGCCAGCTGCCGGTCATCAACGTTCGCTGACTGGATTTGGACTTTCAGCCTCCAGTGTGTGGCGGACCTCCTCGATGAAACGAGCTGCCGCTCCGTCAAGTTCCAGGCTTCTCAGTGCGCAAGCGCTCCGCGTCCAGCTGATCTGCCCGTCCTGAATTGACTTGCCAACCTCGGATTTTGAAAACGAGGTCGTACGGCGCCTGCCACCGGCTCCCGGTCAAGCAATTTCCTAGAGGCCGTGCTCGTATTTTGGTCCAGGCATGACTGTCAAAACATTTGCAGATCTAGCGACTCCGGACGAGCGCTCCCAGCGCTTCTCGTCCGGCGGGTTGGCGTGCGCAGCGGAATGCCAAATCGTGCTGGTCGACCGCCCTCTTCCTGATCTGGCGCCGGGCCAGACAGCTTCGCGACACCAGAATCGCACGAGATGAAAGGCGCTGGTATCAAGGAGATAGGGGGCCCGGTCGAAGTCCTGGATCTGCCCGAGCCGGCGGACCTCAGGGCAGACGAGATCCTCATTGAGGTGCGTGCCGCCGGGGTCGCCAACTGGGACGACATCGTGCGGACGGGCGGTTGGGACGTAGGCATTGCGCCACCGATGGCACTGGGGGTCGAAGCCAGTGGTTTGGTTCGAGCAATTGGTTCAGCAGTGACTCAGTTTCGCGTTGGCGACGAAGTAATGACCCACCCTCTGCCACTACGACATCAAGGTGCATGGTCCGAGCAATTGGTCGCCCTCGAGGGTATGGTGGCAATCAAGCCGGGCGAGATGTCATGGGAGATAGCCGGTGTACTTCCGGTACCTGCGCTCACTGCCGACCAGGTCATCCGGCAAGTCGCGGCCGTAAAGCCTGGCGAATTGGTCCTTGTCCACGGCGCGGGCGGGGTCACAGGTAGTTTGATCGTCGCGGTCGCAGCAATGCTCGGCGCGAAAGTGATAGCCACCGCGGGTCCACAGAGTGCCGAAAGGGTACGGACCAGCGGGGCCACCGCCGTCTTTGACTATCACGACGAGAGTTGGCAGCAAGAATTGCTCAACGTCGCAGGTTCCCGCGGTGTGGCCGTCGCGATCAACGCCGTGCGTGGCGCTGCACCGACACTCATTCCATTGGTCGCTGATGGGGGACGTCTGGTAACGATCACGAGCGATGGTCCGAAGCCTCAAAGAGGCATCACGGTCAGCAGCCACTTCGTGAGCCCGGACGGCAAAGCACTGGCCCGACTGGGCGCGGACTTCATTGCCAGAGGCTTGACAATCCCGGTTACACCAGCCTACGGCCTGTCCGATGCTGCCATGGCACTAGGGTCAGTTGTTGGGGCTAAGACCAGTGGTGGCGTGGTGATCGACCCGATGCGCTAGGCAACTTGGAACTCGTGCGGCTTGGATCGCGAAGCAAGCAGCCCCTCATGAGTCAGTCCAAGTTGTGGGCCCCTCCGGCTGGCGAGGAACTTCCTCCACCCTCCTAGTTTTGTGAGCGGAGGGTTGTCCGCAATGGGTGAATCTTTCGGGTGCTCGGCAAGCAGAGTAGCGAGGAAGGCAACGAATTTCAGGGGAGGACCGGACAGCTATTACAGATCAGCCGGTCCGATGACCTCCACTACGCGCCCGCCCGCAGCCTTCAGTCTTGCGTCCGTCGTCAGAAGACGGCAGCGCATCAATCGGGCTAACGCAAGATACTCCGCGTCGTAGGTCTTGGCCCATCCCAGCTGATCGGCTATACGCCACGCCTCATTGCTCAGTCCCTTGGGGCCACGCGCGCTAACTTCAGTTGCTGCTAGACGCTCCATACCGATATCCGCCAGTTGGCTGGAGATCTCCTTGCGCCATCTCAGCTCGTGGAGCACCGATGAGACTTCAGACCACATCAGGTGCGGCGCGATGAGGTGATCTTTCGGCAGCAGCTCGAGGCCGCTTTCAGACAGGCATGCGGTGACGATGACCGCTGCGTCGACGACCAGCAATCAGCGGCTCGTTCGCGACGAGCGAATGGCGGCCACCACGTCCGGCATTCGCTCCCGAGTCGCCGTGTGCCGCCATCCAGCAGGCAGGGGCAGCGTACTTCTGGTCTCGGTTATGCGCGCCAGGTCCTCTTCTTCAATCAGATGCTGGGTCCCAATCTTCGTCGCCTTCAGGCGCCCCGACCTGATCCAGCGGCGGACAGTCTCAGGGTCACGCTTGGTGCGGCGGGCAGCTTCTGGCACGGTCAGCATTGTTGCTCAACACTACTACAACTCCGATTGGCTTCTACATCGCGCCAGGACCGCCGAGATCTGCCGTCCGTCATCCCGGCAGCAGAGTTTGTTAAGTCAACCTTACGATGAGCGCAGTGGAGTCCAGCCCGCGCTTCGATGACCTGCCCGGTGCGGTGATTGCCTATGACGCCGGCGGCCTGGTAGTCCAGGCGAACCTCGCAGCGCACGAGCTCTTGGGTGTCGACCCGGACATGCTGATCGGTTCCACGGCTCAGAACGCCGGTTGGTTCTTGACCGATGCTGCCGGCTGGCCGGACCCCATCAACCTGCACCCAGCACTCGCCGCCGTCCGCAGTGGGCAGCCGCAGCGGGCAGTGGTCGCACGGGTCAACCGGCCGGATGGTGTCGAAGTGTGGATTCAGGTCGATGCCGTGCCATTGGCGTTGACTCCTGCAGGCCCGGTCACCCTGGTGTTGGCCGCCCTGACCGACGTGACGCGATTGCTCAACGACATCCGGCTGCCGCGGCCCGGTTATGGCGCCGAAGCCGTGGCGCGGGTCACCGACGTGCTTGCTCGCGCTCATCTCGACCCACAAGCGATCCTCCAGGCCGTGACCAGCACCCTCAGCAAGCTCAGGGCCGGGACGTGGGTGGCGGCGTTGATGAACAAGGATCCTCGAACGGTGAGAGTGGTGGCTGCCAACGACGCCGACCCCCAAACTGCCGAATACATCCAGAGCATCCAGCTTCGCACCAACGCGCCGGCATTCACGATCTCGACCCGCGTCATCGAGTCAGGAGAACCGGTGCTCACGCCGAGCGTTCCCTATAACGAATTCATCGGCATGCTGAATGCCGATGTCCGCGACTACCTCGAGAGAAATGCGCCTCCGGTCAACTCGCCACCGGTTCGGTTCCTCGGAGTGCTTGTGGTGCCGATGCGCGCACGAGGTGCGGTCGTGGGCACGCTTGGACTGTTCGAGCGGCGTGGCTCGATTCCTCTGACAGACAAGGACGTCAGGTGGGTGCAGGAGGTCGCGGACCGCGTTGGAGTAGCGGTCGAGAACGCGCAGCTGTACGTGGACGCCGTCAATCGTCTCGAACGCCTCACCGCGCTGCGGAGCGTCGGGCTGGCGATCTCGGGCAGCCCCGACCTGCGTCTGACCCTTCAGGTGATCCTGGACCAGGCGGTAGCCGGGCTCGGCGTGGATGCTGCAGACATTCTCCTGGTCGACGAGGGCGACGGGATGCTGCAATTGATGGCGAGCACCGGCTTTCAGTCCACCTCCATACCCGACTACCGCCTCCCGGTTGACGAAGAGTTCCCCGGTCGCAACCTGTTCGGGAGGCGGATCGAGACCGTCACGACGCTGGGCGCCTTCGGTCAATTCAGGCGGCGGTCTCTATTCGCACGCGAAGGCTTCAAATCTTATGGCGCGGTGCCCTTGATCGTTCACGGCAAGTTGGCCGGGGTGCTGGAGGTCTTCCACCGCTCGACCTTGCAGCCGGACCAGGAGTGGCTCGAATTCCTCGATGCACTCGGTAGCGACGCGGCGATCGCCATCAACCGTGGCCCATCGCAGCAGGCAGGGCCGGAAGGTGCGCATCAGCCGAAGACGCCCATGCCTGACCTGAGCCGACTGGAGAGGGAAATTCTCGGGTACGTAGTGGAAGGCCTACCGAATCGGCTGATCGCCGAGACGGTACACCTCAGCACACACACGATCAAGTTCCACGTCGGCCAGATGCTGGACAAAGTCGGAGTCAGCAACCGAACCGAGTTAGCCCGCAAGGCGACTCAAGAGGGTTGGATCTGACGATTAGCCGGTTGGCTATCGAGAATTACCCGTTCGGCTAGTGAATTAACACCTTTAGATAACAGCACGCAAACCGTACTCGCTTAGTTTCCAATTATCCCGAGCGCGTAGCAAGGACCCTCACGATGGAAGCCCGCCAGCCGAAACAGAGCGACTCAGTCCCGTCGGGGCTGCTGGCGGTTGCCGTCGCCCGAACGACCAAGGAAGTCCAGTGAGCCTCGAAGCCGGCGCCGTCCTCGGCGCCTACACGATCGTCGAACAGATCGGGCGCGGAGGTATGGCCACGGTTTACAAGGCTCACCACGCAGGGCTCGACCGATACGTGGCGATCAAGGTGCTGCCCGACTTCTTTGCCGAGGACGAAGAGTATCGGCACCGCTTCCAGCACGAAGCACGTTCGATTGCCCGGCTCAAGCATCCGAACATCCTCAATGTCTACGACTTTGGACAGGAATGCGGCATCACCTACTTAGTCCTCGAGCTGGTCGGGGGAGGCACGCTGTCCGACCGGCTCGGTGGCCAGATGGAGCTCCAGGAGGTGGTGACTTTCTTGCGGCCGCTGGCGGGCGCCCTCGATCACGCCCACTCGCAAGGTGTCCTCCATCGCGACATCAAGCCCTCGAACATCCTCCTCCACAAGGATGGAACGCCCGTGCTGGCCGACTTCGGACTCGCCAAGATGGCAGCGCCGGTCAAGAAGCTCACGGCGAGCGGCATCGTGCTTGGGACGCCCGAGTACATGTCGCCCGAACAGGCGTCCGGCGGCCCGATCGGTCCCGCATCTGACATTTACGCGCTGGGCATCGTGGCTTACGAGATGGTCACAGGGCGAGTCCCGTTCCAGGCAGACACGCCCCTAGGAGTCCTCCTCTCGCACATGAACACGGCAATGCCACCGACGAGAGAGCTGCCCGCGGAGGTCGCCGGACACGTGGAAATGGCACTCCGTCAGGCGCTTGCCAAATCTCCAGTCGAGCGCTTTGCAAGCGCCGGCCAGTTCGTGGCCGCCCTCACCCCGGCAGCTTGGCCGACCCGAGCGCGCTCGATCGCGACCGGGCCACTCGGCGAACAGGTCCGAACCCGCGCGACGGCCGATCGCCTGCCCACAGTGCTGGTGGTCGACGACGGCGCCGCCAACCGGGACTTGATCGAGGCCTGTCTTGCCGATGTCGAATGCGAGGTCAGGCTGGCATCCGACGGGCCGCACGCACTACGCAGCATCGCATCCGCGCCGCCAGACCTCGTACTGCTCGACGTTCAAATGCCTGGCATGGATGGCTACGAGGTTTGCCAACAAATCAAAGCGGACCCGGCTCTCCGTCTGGTCCCGGTGGTGATGATCACGGCCCTCAATCACACCGACGATCGCGTCAGGGCCCTCGAGTCGGGCGCTGATGACTTCATGTCCAAGCCCGTCGAGCGAGTGGAGCTGGTCGCGCGTGTGAGGTCGGCGCTAAGACTGAAGTCAGTAATCGACAGGCTCGACAGCGCCGAGCAGGTCATCTTCGCGCTCGCCTCGGCCGTCGAGGCGAAGGACGCACACACAGAGCGACATACCCGGCGGGTTGCGGATGCCGCACGGCACATCGGAGAGCGGCTGGGCCTGTCCAAGTCGGACCTGGAAACGCTGTACTTCGGCGGCATGGTCCACGATGTCGGCAAGCTCGGCGTCGACGACGCGATCCTGCGCAAACCCGGACCGCTTGACGACGACGAGCTCCTCAAGATGCGAGCTCATCCCTTGATCGGCGCCGGCATCGTCAAGCCGCTCCGCTCGGGATCCGATCTGCTGCCGATCATCCGCCATCATCATGAGTGGTTCGACGGGCGCGGCTACCCTGACGGCCTCAGCGGAATCGATATCCCGCTGCTCGCCAGGATCGTTTCAATTTGCGACGCATATGACGCAATGGTCAACGACCGCCCATACCGTCCCAGGCGCTCGACCGACGAGGCGATCCAGATCCTCGCCGCTGGCTCAGGACGGCAGTGGGATCCGCTGCTTGTGTCGCTATTCCTCGCGGAGCTGCCTGTCATCCGCGAGCTGACGGCGGCCTGAGGAAACCAGCATGAAAAGCGCGGTTGCCTTGCTCGAGAACCTCGACGCGGTGGCTTTTGTCCTGCTCGGCGTCGCGACAGGTGTCGGCTGGGCAAGGCGGCGGGACCACTCGCTGCTCTGGCTTGCGATCGCCATAGTGCTCCTCTCGCTGGTTTCGCTCTTGGGGCGCATTCCGGTGCTGCTTCATGTCACCCCTCCACTGCTTCTGCAGTTCAGCCTCATCGTGTTCGTCGGCTCCGGCTACGCGCTGCTCCGGTATCGAGCGTCGCTCATCCCGCTTCCCGCAAATTGGCATGTCGGGGCTGTCGTGGCCATGGCCGGCGCCAGCGCGGCGTTCTTCGCGGCGGAAGGACTGACTGCCGCCAGGGTGGTGCCGACCGGCGTTCAGACGGGTGCCGTCATCGCCCTGATCCTGGTCTGGTCGGCCGCCGTGGCGGAGCCGATTGTTCGCTTCTGGTTGGTCGGCCGCGGCCTGCCCGCTGTACAGGCATGGCGCCTGCGTTCGTTGAGTCTTGGTTTTGGCGGCCTGGTGGCAATTCTGCTGTTCGCGGTCACGCTGGGCGCCGTCGCCTCCAACCCGGCGATCCAGGTCGCGATCCAGCTGATCGTCTTGGTCATAGTGCCGCTGCTCTACATCAGCTTCTCACCCCCCGCGTGGCTGCGCCGCCAGTGGCGCGCGTCGGAGGAGGAAGGTCTTCGCACGTTCATGCAGGATCTTCTTCTGCTTCGCGAGGATCGTTTCACCCTCGCCACCGGTGCGCTCGATTGGGCGATGCGACTGGCCGGCGGCGCGTCGGCGGTCGCGTTCTCCGCCGATGGTTCGGTGCTTGCGGTGCGCGGGCTGGAGCGGCAGCATGTGGACGACGTTCAGCGCGGAATTGCCGGCCTTCCGCTCGGCGCCAACCGGATCCCCCTTCAAACCGGAGACACGAGCCTACTCGTGCTTCCGATCGGAGGCCCTGGAGACGCGGGCCGCCTCGCCGTGCTGGCTGGACCCTTCACCCCCGGCTTCGGCGCGGACGAGATCAGTCGCGTGCAGCAGTTCATGACCGCGGTCGCGGCGGTGCTGGACCGCGCCCGCCTGCTGGAGCAACTCGAGGATGCCAATGCAAGGCTCGTCGAAGCCGACAAGCACAAGAGTTTGTTCCTGGCCAGCATGAGCCATGAGCTCCGGACTCCTCTCAACGCCATCCTCGGGTTCTCGGAGCTGCTGATCGATTCCCCCAATGGCAAGTTCCCGGCCGAAACGCGGGAGCGGTTTCTGGAGCAGATTCATACCAGCGGCAAGCACCTGCTTGGATTGATCAACGACATCCTGGACCTGTCCAAGGTCGAAGCGGGGCAGATGGAGCTAAGGCTGCAGGTGGTTTCGGTGAGCGAGGCGATCGCCCAGGTGGTGACGACGATCGAACCGCTAGCCGTACAGAAGGAGGTCATCGTTGAGGCAGACGCCGGCTCGGCCGGCAACATCGAGGCGGATGCCGGCAAGTTCAAACAGATGCTGCTGAACCTGCTCTCCAACGCGCTGAAGTTCACGCCGCAGGGTGGCACCGTGAAGGTCAGCACGCGGCGACTGTCGGACGCAGTCGAGATTGCGGTCGCCGATACCGGCATCGGAATCGCCGAGTCTGACCAGGCACGGATATTTCATGAGTTCCAGCAGGTCGATTCAGGCACTGGTCGCCAGCAGACGGGCACGGGCCTGGGGCTGAGCCTGACACAGCGATTCGCGGTGCTGCACGGAGGCGGCGTTCGCGTTCAGAGTGAGCTGGGCAAGGGAAGCGTTTTTACCCTGCGCATGCCTTTGGTCGCGGCCCGAGGGGAGAAGAGCCGCTCTCTTCGCGGCATGCCGGCCGGCCAGGTCAACGGGAATGCCTCGCTGCCGCTGGTGCTGGTGGTCGAGGATGATCCGCTGGCGGGAGAGCTCCTCGCGCGCCAGCTCGATCGCGCCGGCTTCCGGACGGAGATCGTAGCCACCGGGGCGGAGGTGGTGTCCAAGGCCAGCGCCCTGCAGCCGGCCGTGATCACCCTTGACGTCCTCCTGCCGGACGTCGACGGCTGGGAGGTGCTCGCCCGCCTCAAGCATGACGAGGCAACCCGATCCATCCCTGTGGTCGTGATCTCCGTCGTGGACAACCCCGAGCTGGGGCTTGCGCTGGGCGCGCTCGATTATTTCGTGAAACCTGTGATCGCGAAGGATCTGATCAGCCGGCTGGGTAAGTTCAATCTCGTTCAAAAGGTGGCTGGTGACCCCGTCGAGGTGCTCGTCGTCGATGACGAGCGCGCGAACCGAGATTGGCTCTCCGGGATCCTCGAACCGGCGGGCTTCAAGGTGATCTCCGCGTCCGGGGGAGCTCAGGCCATCGAGCTGGCCAGGTCTCGGAAACCTGATCTGGTACTCCTCGATCTGATGATGCCGGAGGTTTCCGGCTTCGACGTCGTCGAGGCGCTGCGGGCGGACCCGGCAACTCGAAAGATGCCGATCATGGTGCTGACCGCGAAGGACATTACAGACGCCGACAAGCGGCACCTGAATGGCCAGGTGTCGACCATTCTCAGGCGGAAATCGACAGGCGCTGCTGACCTGATTGTCATCCTGCACGAGGTCATCGACCAGCAAGCCAAAGCAGGGAAAGTGGCCAGCCAAGCATGAGTCGACCAACCCTGATCCTGGTGGTGGAGGACAACCCAAGCAACGGCCGGTGACATCATCGGTGTTCGAGCGTGCGCGCTACCAGGTCGAGCTGGCCGAGTCGTCGGTGCAGACATCGTGACTGAGAAGCAGGACCGGATTTGTCAAGTCGTGGTTGAGATTGGCGTTACTCATCCCGAGTTGCAGTGAGCCACTTGGCATCGCACTTTTCTGGAGACCTCACGACTCCGGCTCGGTCACAGGCTCCGGCCGGTAGGTGAGGATGCGGCCCCACACGCCGGCGGTGCCCCAGATCCCAGATCGAAGGCACTCGAGCTGGACGAGCTGGCTGTGGTCGATGAAGAGGTTCAGTTCGGGCCCGTAATTCTTGACATACCAGTCGAACACGGCTGGATCGGCGGCCTCGAACATCACCTTGTCGGTGCCAAGGGCGGAAATGATCCGCGCCACCACGTCGGTCCGCCAGTTGCGGACGTTTTCGGTGATCCCTTCGGACTCGATCATGATCATGTATGCGCCGCTCTCGAGGCAGCGGCGCGCGATCTCAATCGCACGCTGTGGATCGCTGGTGCCCTCCGCCTCCAGGGCTTCGACGCTGGTGGCGCCCCCAGCACCGAACTGGATACCGACCTCCGGTTTCGCGAGGAGCCCGGCCCCCTGAACCCGCTCGGTCAGGCGGACTATGTCGTCCACCGGCATCGTCACAAACCCCGTCGAGATCTCGACGATGTCGAAGCCGACCTCGTGGCATTCGTGCAGATAGCGGTCCACGGCGTGCTCGCCTTGGGTGAGCACATACTCCAGGAAACCGCCGGTTGAGACCTTGACCTGGTTGCGGTGGCACAGTTCGATGAGATCGATCAGCGCTTTCCGCGGCATGAGGCTGAAGGAGCCTCCCGCGAACTTGAGGATGTCGGCGTAGGCGCCGAAGCCCTCGAAGAGATCCTCGAGGTAGCGCCGTCCGACGACGCTGTAGTAGGGGCCGCGGATCTCCGTCAGGCCGCGGGACCGCGGTTTTTCCTGCAGCCGGTTGCTGCGTAGGAAGTCGAATGCGCGCTGATCAGCCATGGGTTGCCTCCTTATGCCGGCGCGGTTGCGGTACCCGGCCGAGCAGCCGGCACAGATCGACAGCGCGGATTTTCTCGAGCCGCTGGACCGCGAACACAAACTCGTCCGCCAGCTCTCTTCCGGCTATCGGGTCGGCCAGGTGGTGAAACTTCTGGAGGATCTCCTCCCAGCCCATCGGTCGGGTCCGGAAGCCGAGGTAGTCGCGCTTCTCGCGCGCCAGCACCCGTCCGTCGCCGAGCACGATCCTCACACGGCAAGCGTGCTCGCTGGGGAAGCGCGCTGAAAGCAGCGCGTCCGGGCGAACCTCAACTCGCTGAAGGAGGTCCTGAACGTCGTCGCGCAGGATCCTTGTTGCCTCGAACTGTTCCGGGAGCACCTGCCCATCGAGGAGCGCGACCGCGACCAGGTAGGGGATCGAATGATCAGCTTCCTCCTTGGACCGGACCAGCTTCTTGCCTCCCTCTTCGCCGCCTCCGATGATGTTGTAGGCGACATCGAAGACGTCGACCTCGACGCGCACGATGTCCGCCGGATCGATCTCAGTTTCGGAGCGCAGCTCAAGCACCGCCTCGAGGGTGGACTGAGAGTGGATCTCAGCGTTGTAGCGCTTGACGATGGTTTCTCGCACCTTCTCGAGGTCCTCAGCCGCCCAATCGATTTCGAAGTGGCCGGCGATCGCTTCCATGAAGCCCTTGTTTCCCTCGAAGACCTCGGCCGGACCGGTGATGCCGCGGCGCGCGAGCAGAGCCGAGTGGAGCGCGCCGAAGGCGACGTTTGGATACGCGAGCCCCTTCCAATTCGACAGCGCTCCTGTGCGGGTCACGCGAAGAGCGTTGAAGGCCGTACCGGCGATCGCGATCGCGTTCGCTGCCTGCTCTGCATCGAGGCGCATACCGCGTGCGGCTCCGGCCGCGGCCGCGTAGGCACCCTGGGTTACGTGGTCGAAGCCGTGGGCGCGCACGGGAGCGACATCGGAGAGCCGGCACTGGACCTGGTAGGCAAGGGCCAGGGCCACAAGGAAGTCCCG
>JBOHUQ010000023.1:0-24313 GCA_050734495.1 Candidatus Dormibacteraceae bacterium | reverse complement strand
CAAGCGCAGCGTCGACCTGAAGGCCACGGTGTCCGCCTTCGCGCTCACGTTGGTGCCGATCGCGCTGGTCTACAACGCCGCTCACAACTACAGCTACGTGGTCGTCCAGTCGCAGGGTTTGATCCCTCTGCTCAACGATCCGCTGCAGAGGGGCTGGCACCTCTTTCCCGCCGTGGCCGGATTCACCCCAAGCTTCGCGCTTGCCCAGGCGTCGACCGTCTGGTATGCGCAGGTGGTGCTGATCGTGGCTGGCCACGTGATCGCGGTGTACCTCGCGCACCTGCGGGCGGGCGAGCGCTTCCGCACGGCCCAGCGCGCCCTGCTCAGCCAATACCCCATGCTGCTGCTGATGGTGATGTACACGATGACCAGCTTGTGGATCCTTGCCCAGCCCATCACCCGGGAGGCGGGTTGAGCACCAGGCCGCCAACGACACGGCCCATGCGCAAGCCCGTGTCCACGACTCCGCGGTGGGTGGCGCCGGTTGCGGTAGTTGCCGCCATCGCGCTGCTGGTCGCGGCGTTCCTGCTCTACAGGTGGTACACCACTCCCCTGCCGCTTCCCCCGCTCAACGTCGACGCCACGCAGCAGGTGATCTCCAGCCTCACGAGCCTTCCTGCATCGGAGCTCGACGCGGTTGGAGCAGGCAGCGCTAACAACATGATCAAACACGTGTCGGGTAGTCCGCTGACGGGCCCGAACGGACGCCCAGAGGTCTTTTATCTGGGCGCCGAGTACTGCCCCTACTGCGCGGCCGAGAGGTGGCCGATGATCATCGCCCTTTCTCGATTCGGTACGTTCACCGGACTCACGACCACGTCGTCGTCATCGACCGACATCTACCCCAACACCCCGACATTCACGTTTCACGGTGCGACGTACACGAGCCAGTACGTGGACTTCGTCTCGGTCGAGACGACGGACCGCAACCAGAATCCGCTGGAGTCGCCGACGGCGGCTCAGCAAGCGCTGGTCAAGCAGTACGACCCCGCCGGCTCGATTCCGTTCGTCGACTTCGGCAACCGATACGCGTTTGCCGGCGCGATGTACCTGCCGGACGTGCTCAGCGGGATGAGCTGGAAAGCGGTCGCGGACTCGTTGGCCCAACCGACCTCGCCGCAAGCGAAGGCCATCCTTGGATCAGCCAACCTCATCACGGCGGCTGTGTGCAAGCTCACCGCGGACCAGCCCGCGACGGTTTGCTCGTCGCCGGCGATTCAGAACATCGAGAAGACGCTGGGCTAGATGCGGTGGCAGCTGCCGGCGCTGGCGGCCAGCGTGGCGGGCCTTGGGGTCTCGATCTACCTGACCGTGGTCCACTACTCCTCGATTCCGCTCGCATGCCCGGCGACCGCGCTGATCAACTGCGAGCAGGTCCTGTCGAGCGCCTACGGGGTGATCGGCGGATCCGGAATGCCGACGGCCGCGGCCGGGATCGTGTGGTTTGGGGTGAGTGCGCTGCTCGCGGCGGGGCGGCTCACCGGCCGCGCCTTTCTCGCTCGAGCGCAGCTGGCGTGGTCGGCGGTCGGTCTTGTCACGGCGCTGTTCCTCGTCTATATCGAGATCGTGCGGTTGGGCGCGGTGTGCATCTGGTGCTCGACCGCTCACGTGCTGGTGCTGCTGATCTTTCTGATCTCACTGACCTCGATGCCCGGCTCCAAGGAAGATAGGGTGAGGTCGTGATCGGCTGGCCTGTGGACGTAACGGTTTATGTGGGACTGGTGGTCCTCTTCCTCGGCCACGCCTGGCTGGCAGGTACGGTGACCGACGCGGGCCGGAAGCACACCTTCTACTTCGGTTTGGGGTTGCTCACGCTGTGGTTGGCGCTCGAGACGCCGCTCGACACTCTCAGCGACTACTACCTGGACAGCGTTCACATGCTCCAGCACGTGCTGCTGGGATTCGTAGCCCCGCCGCTCATGCTCCTCGGACTCTCTGCGCAGATGGTCGGGCGGATCGTACGGGTGCCTGGGATTCGCGCCGTCACCGAACCCGTGCCGGCGCTGGTGATCTCGAGCCTCGTGATGATCGTGTGGCACATTCCCCCCCTTTACGACGCCACGCTTTACTCAGGCTCGCTCCACGTGGTCGAGCATGTGATGTTCATCGCGGCCGGCGTGTTGTTGTACTGGCCCATCCTCGAGGCGACTTCCGCGCAAGCGCGCTGGCGTATGTCGCCCGGCGCGCAGCTGGTGTACATCCTGGCGGCGACCCTGCCCCAGGACGGCGTGGCGCTTGCGCTCATCTTTTCGCGCGTTCCCTTCTACGAGTACTACACGCACGTGCCCCGGCTGGTCCCCTCGCTCACGCCGATCATCGACCAGACGGTCGCCGGCGCCGTGCTGATGATCTTTGGCAAGGCGACCCTGGCGGTGGCAGCGTTGGCGGTCTTCTTCAGGTGGTTTGGCGCCGAGCTCCAAGCCGACCGAACGCGCGCCATTCCAAGCTGACCGGCTGCCTCCCGGCACTCGCGCTCCCGTCCTAGCTCCCGAGTGCGGCCATCTGTGCTCGAATGGCCGCTTCCGGCGCGGGATAGAATCCGGGGAGGGAGTGCGGTGAAGTACTACGAGAGCATTCTCGACGTCGTCGGGAACACGCCCTTGGTGCGCCTGCACAAGGTCGCCAAGGGGCTCAAGCCGATCGTCCTGGCCAAGCTCGAGCAGCTGAACCCCGGCGGCAGCGTCAAGGACCGGATCGGCCTGACGATGATCGAGGAAGCCGAGCGCACCGGGCAGCTGCGCCCCGGCGGCACGATCGTCGAACCCACCTCTGGCAACACCGGCCACGGCCTCGCGATGGTGGCCGCGATCAAGGGCTACAAGATGATCTTCGTCATGCCGGACAAGATGTCCGCAGAGAAGATCAGCCTGCTGAAGGCCTACGGCGCCGACGTGGTGGTGTGCCCGACCAATGTCGAGCGCTCCTCGCCTCAGTCCTACTACTCGGTCGCGGACCGGCTCGCCCGAGAGGTGCCCGGCGCCTTCCAACCCAACCAGTACTTCAACCCTCGCAACCCGGAGGCCCATTACGCGACCACCGGGCCGGAGATCTGGGAGCAGACCGCGGGCCGGGTCGACGTTTTCGTCGCGGGCATGGGGACCGGAGGGACGATCAGCGGAGTCGCGAAGTTCCTCAAGGAGCGAAAGCCGTCCGTGCAGATCGTCGGGGCGGACCCCGAGGGATCCCTCTACTCAGGACCGATCGCTCCCTATAAGGTCGAGGGCGTCGGCGAGGACTTCATGCCCGGCACCATGGACATCAAGCTGATCGACCAGGTCGTGCAGGTGACGGACAAGCAGTCGTTCGTGGCGGCGCGACACCTGGCGCGCGAGGAGGGCATCCTCGTCGGCGGCTCGTCAGGGCTCGCGCTGCACGCGGCGCTGGAGGTCGCGCTCGACCGCGGGCCGGATGAGGTCATCGTGGTTCTGTTCCCCGACACGGGCCGCAACTACCTGAGCAAGTTCTTCAACGACGAGTGGATGCGGCAGAACGGATACCTCGCGCGGCTCGGAGCGGTGCGTATCCGCGAGGTGCTGCTGGCGCATCCCAAGGGCCTGCCGAAGCTCGTCACGGTCGAAGCCCGCCGGCTGGTCGGCGAAGCCATCGACCTGATGCAGCAGTACGGCATCTCGCAGCTGCCGGTGGTCGACGATTCGAACGGCCACGGCGTGGTCGGGACCCTCCAGGAACGCAGCCTGCTGGATCGCGTCTACCGCGACCCCGCGGTGGTCACCACCGCCGTGTCGTCAGCGATGGACGCGCCGCTGAGCCAGGTCGGCGTGGACTCCTCGCTGGACGACGCGTTCGAGCCGCTGCTGCGCGGCGAGCAGGCGGTGCTGGTCGTCGAGGGCGGCAAGCCCGTCGCGGTGATCACGCGCGCGGACCTGCTCGAGTTCGTCGCCCACCGCGGCCAGGGCTGAACGCTTGGCCAACGACGAACCAGAGAACTGGGGTTTTGCCACCCGGGCGCTGCACATCGGTCAAGGGCCCGACCCGGCGACCGGGGCGGTGGTTCAACCGATCCACCTTGCGACGACCTTCGCGCAGCAGGGAGTGGGGAATCACAAGGGGTTCGAGTACTCGCGCTCGGGGAACCCGACCCGCGCCGCGCTCGAGGAGTGCCTGGCCGGTCTCGAAAACGCCCGCCACGGTCTTGCGTTTGCGTCGGGCCTGGCCGCGGAGACGACTGCGCTGCTCCTGCTCAACCCGGGCGACCACGTCGTTTACATGGAGGACGTGTACGGAGGGACCTACCGCCTGTTCGACAAGGTGCTCAAGCGCTTCGGCCTGAATTTCACGGCCGTGGACGCGAGCGATCTGGACGCGGTCGAGCGAGCGATCTCCCCCGCGACCAAGCTCGTGTGGCTCGAGTCGCCCACGAACCCGCTCCTGCGCGTCGTCGATATCGACGCGGTGAGCGAGGTGGCGCACAGCCGCGGCGCGATGGTCTGCGTGGACAACACCTTTGCGACTTCGTACCTTCAGCAGCCACTCAGGCTCGGCGCGGACCTCGTGGTCCACAGCTCGACGAAGTATATCGGCGGCCACAGCGACGTGGTGGGCGGCGCCATCATGACCCACAACGACGAGCTCGAGAAGCAGCTTCGGTTCCACCAGAACTCGGTGGGTGCGGTGCCATCTCCGTTTGATTGCTGGCTCTTGCTTCGTGGGATCAAGACCCTCGCGCTGCGCGTCGAGCGTCAGTGTGCGAACGCGCTCGAGGTGGCGTCGGCGCTGGAAACGAACAGGTCGGTGGTGCGGGTGCACTACCCCGGGCTCGCGTCGCATCCAGGCCACGCGATTGCCGCGCGGCAGATGCGCATGTTCGGCGGCATGGTGAGCTTCGAGGTCGCGGACGAAGCTATGGCGCTGCGCACTCTCGAGCGGCTCAAGCTGTTCGCCCTGGCGGAATCCCTTGGCGCTGTCGAATCGCTGGCCGAGCATCCCGCTCGCATGACCCATGCCTCGATGCCTCTCTCAGAGCGCGAGCGTGCCGGGGTGGGGAGTGGGCTGATCCGCCTGTCAGTCGGAGTCGAGGACGTGGCGGACCTGATCGCCGACCTGGAAACGGCCCTCAACTAAACTTCCGACCGTGGCCCCGCGTGAACTTCCAAGCCGCACCCTCTACGAGGGTCGTAACCGTGCCGCAGCGCGATCTTTTCTCCACGCGATCGGCCTGACCAACGCCGATATCCGCAAGCCCTTCGTCGGCGTCTCGAACGTCTGGACTGAAACTATGCCGTGCAATTTCGGCCTGCGCGATCTTGCGGTCCCTTTGAAGGCGGGCATCAAGGCGGCGGGCGCGAACCCGATGGAGTTCAACACCATTGCGATCTCCGACGGCATCACCATGGGGACCGAGGGCATGAAAACCTCGCTGGTGAGCCGCGAGGTGATCGCCGATGGCATCGAGCTGATGGGCCGCGGCCACATGTTCGACGCGATGTGCGGCCTCTGCGCGTGCGACAAAACCATTCCCGCCACGGCGATCGCTCTGGCACGCCTCGATCGACCCGGAGTCCTGCTTTATGGCGGCTCCATCATGGCGGGCATGTTTCGCGGCCGGCAGGTAGCCGTGGGTGATATCTACGAAGCGATCGGAGCGGCGGCGGCCGGCAAGATCTCCGACGCGGACCTCGCTGAGCTCGAAGCTGTGGCGTGCCCGGGCGCGGGCGCCTGCGGCGGCCAGTACACGGCCAACACGATGTCGATGGTCATGGAGGTGATCGGGCTGTCCCCGGTCGGCTTCAACTCGATACCGGCGACAGATTCCAAGAAGCACCAGGCGGCCGAGACGATGGGACGCGTCGTCATGAACGCGCTCGAGGAGGACCTCCGTCCGTCGCGCATCCTCACCCGGCGTGCCTTCGACAACGCGATCGCCGCCGTCGCGGCAAGCGGCGGGTCGACCAACGCCGTGTTGCACCTGCTGGCGCTGGCGCGCGAGGTGGGCGTCGACCTGGCGATCGACGAGATCGACCGGATCAGCCGCCGCACACCTTTATTGTGTGACCTCAAGCCAGGCGGGCGGTTTGCCGCTGTTGAGCTGCACCGGGCCGGCGGCATCGCCCTGCTCACGCGGCGCCTCATCGAAGGCGGTTTCATCGATGGCGATGCTCTGACAGTGACCGGCCGCTCGCTGGGCGACGAGAGCGCGGCGGCGGCGGAAACAGCCGGCCAGGAAGTCGTCGCGCCGCTCTCGCGCCCGCTTCGGGCGGAGGGCGGCCTCGTGGTGCTGCGCGGCAACCTCGCGCCGGACGGAGCTGTCGTGAAGATCACGCAGCACACCCCGACCTCGCATCGTGGACCGGCGCGAGTTTTCAACCGCGAGGAGGATGCGTTCACGGCGGTTTACGCCGGCCGGATCAAGCCGAGCGACACGGTCGTCATCAGGTATGAGGGTCCGAAAGGTGGGCCGGGCATGCGCGAGATGTTGCAGGTCACGGCGGCAATTGTCGGCGAGGGTCTCGGCGATTCGGTGGCGATGGTCACGGACGGACGGTTCTCCGGAGCGACTCAAGGATTGATGGTCGGGCACGTCGCGCCCGAAGCCGCGGTTGGTGGACCGCTCGCCGCTCTGCAGGACGGCGACATCGTCGAGATCGACGTGGATACGCGCCGCCTCAACGTCGAGGGTATTGACGTCGAAGCGCGCCTCAAGAGCTGGTCGCCACCAGAACCCCATTACCGCAAGGGTGTGCTGGCGCGCTACGCGCTCCTGGTCGGCTCCGCGTCCGAAGGGGCGATGCTCAAGCCGTAGCGCCTTTACAGGCTGGGTTGACCGCGAGCGAACTTCAAATCAATCTTGGCCCTGGTTCGGTGCGTCGGCTTGGGGGAGGAAGCCAAATGCCAGGGAGGGCCCCGCGAGGGGTGCGCCTTTGAGGTGGAAGGGACTTTTGCGGCCAAAGGGCGCGACCGGAGCGGTTAACCGGCGGGTTGGGGCCAAAACGGCACGAATGGCCCAGTTCACCGGCAGCGGGGCGGCCATTGGGGCACAAATGGCTGGGACCCCCGGCCGGTACGAGGCCAAACCGCCACTGATGGCCCGCCTCCGCGCTCAGCCAACCCGCGGCTGGCGCACGACCGCTCGACCCTGCTACTTGACCGCCGCCGGCAGCCACTCCGCGCGGCGCGACTCGAAGGCGCTGATGTCAGCGGCGTGCTTCTCGACCAGGCCGATCTCGTCCAGGCCTCCCAACAGGCACTCGCGGGCGAACGGTTCGACCGCGAACCTGTAGGTGAATCCCTCGCCGCGCACCTCCTGCTTCTCGAGGTCCACCGTCACCTCCGCCGTCGGGTCCTCCGACGCCAGGTCGATCAGGTGCCGCACCTGCCGCTCGGGCAGCGTCACCGCCAGCAGTCCCGTTTTGTAGCAGTTGGCGAGGAAGATGTCCGCGAAGCTCGGCGAGATGATCGCCTTGAACCCGTGGTCCCTCAGTGCCCAGGGCGCGTGCTCGCGCGACGACCCGCACCCGAAATTCGCGCCCGTGACCAGCACCGACGCGCCCGCGTGAGCAGGCTTGTCCAGCACGAAATCGCCGCCTGCTCGCCAATCGAAGAAGAGGAACGGGCCGTAGCCGCTGCGCTCGATGCGCTTCAAGAACTGCTTCGGGATGATCTGGTCGGTGTCGACGTCCGCGCGATCGAGCGGCGTCATCCGACCCGAAACCTGCGAGACCGCTTCCACTTACAAAAGCTCCCGCACGTCGACGACGTGTCCTGTCACGGCCGCCGCCGCGGCCATCGGCGGGCTCATCAGGTGCGTCCGGCCGCCGGATCCCTGCCGTCCCTCGAAGTTGCGGTTCGAGGTCGAGGCGCACCGCTCGCCCGGGGCGAGGATGTCGGTGTTCATGCCCAGGCACATCGAGCACCCGGCGTTGCGCCACTCAAACCCGGCTGCCTTGAAGACCAGGTCGAGGCCCTCGTCCTCCGCGGCCCGTTTGACGGTCATCGACCCCGGAACGACCATCGCGCGCACCTCGGGGTGGACGTGCTTGCCCCTGATCACCTTGGCTGCCGCGCGCAGGTCCTCGATCCGGGCGTTGGTGCACGAGCCGATGAACACGCGGTCGATCGCGATGTCCGCCAGGGCCGTCCCAGGCACCAGGTCCATGTACTTGAGCGCGCGTTCGTCGGTGTCCGATCGCGGCTGCGGCACCCGCCCAGTCACCGGCGCGACCTGGCCGGGGTTGGTCCCCCAGGTGACGTGCGGCTCCAGCTGCGAGGCGTCGATCGAGATCTCGCCGTCAAAGGACGCACCTTCGTCGGAGGCGAGGAAACGCCAGTAGTCGAGCGCGCGTTCCCATGCCGCGCCCTTGGGAGCATGCGGGCGGCCGTGCAGGTACGCGAACGTCGTGTCGTCCGGCGCGATCATCCCGGCTTTTGCGCCCCATTCGATCGACATGTTGCAGACGGTCATCCGGCCCTCCATGGACAGGGCGCGAATCGCCGAGCCCCGGTACTCGACCAGGTGGCCCTGGCCCTGGGAGATCCCGGTCCGGCCGATCAGGCCGAGCACGATGTCCTTGGCCGTCACGCCGAGCGGCAGCTCTCCGGAAACCGTCACCGCCAGGTCGCCCAGGCGCTTCTGGGGCAGGCACTGCGTCGCCAGGACCAGCTCGACCTCGGACGTCCCGATCCCAAACGCGAGCGCCCCGAACGCGCCATGGGTCGACGTGTGCGAGTCCCCGCACACGATCACCATCCCCGGCTGGGTGAGACCCAGCTCGGGCCCGATCACGTGGACGATGCCCTGGCGCCGGCTGCCGATCTGGTGCAGGGGAATGCCCTCCCGCCGGCAGTTCTCGGCCAGGAGCTCCATCTGGCGCCGGGACAGCTCGTCGGCCGCCCTGACGCCGCCCTGGGTGGGGACGTTGTGATCCATCGTCGCCAGGGTCAGATCTGGTCTCCGGACCCGCCGGCCCGACAGGCGCAGCCCCTCGAAAGCCTGGGGCGAGGTCACCTCGTGGACCAGGTGGAGGTCCACGTAGAGCAGGTCCGGCTCGCCCGGCGCGACCCGCACGACGTGGTCGTCCCACAGCTTCTGGGCGAGTGTCCTTTTCATCGGGAACGCCAACTCTACGCAAACCCTTGGGCCGAAATTTGTGGCCGGGACACAACCAAAAGGCAGTCTCGCTCGTTAGTATGCAAAGTCCACATGGTTCGCTCACCTCGCACCCTCGTACTCCTCCTTGGACTCCTGGGCCTTATTGGCTTCGGAGAAACGGGGGCACGCGCGAGCTAGCCAGACACCAGAGTAGATCGCAAAAGCCCCCGACCGAGAGGTGGGGGCTTCTTCATTTTTAGAAGGAGTCAAGACCCAAGTTGACCGGAGCGGACATGATCCTGGAGGCGCTGGAGCGCGAAGGTGTCGAGCACATCTTCGGCTACCCCGGCGGCGCCAACCTGCCGATCTACCAGCACCTGCAAGAACATCCCAGGCTCAAGCACATCCTGGTCCGCCACGAACAGGGGGCCGCGCACATGGCCGACGGCTACGCCCGCGCCTGTGGCAGGCCCGGCGTCGTGTTCGCCACCTCGGGTCCCGGCGCGCTGAACCTTGTCACCGGCCTCGCCACCGCCTACATGGACTCCGTGCCGATGATCGCGATCACCGGACAGGTCGCCAGCACGCAGGTCGGCCGGGACGCCTTCCAGGAAACCGACGTCATCGGCGCCACCAGCTCGGTCACCAAGCACAGCTACCTCGTGACCGACATCGCCCAGCTCCCACGCGTGATCCACGAGGCGTTCCACATCGCAACCACCGGCCGTCCAGGCCCGGTGCTCATCGACATCTGCAAGGACGTGCAGCAGGCGGACGCCGAGCGCATCACCCCGGAGCGGCTCGAAATCCCGGGCTACCAGTTGAACGGCCACGTCGATCTCGACCGCGCCCGCGAGGCCGCTCACGCCCTGGCCGGTGCCGAACGGCCCGTGATCCTCGCCGGCCATGGCGTGCTGCTCAGCCGAGCCGAGCCCGAGCTTCGCGCGTTCGCCGAGAAGGCCGGTTCGCCGGTCGGCACGACGCTGCTCGGCATCGGCGCGTTCCCCGTCAACCACCCGCTGTCGCTGCACATGACCGGCTTCATGGGCACCGGCTGGAACCTCAAGGCGGTCCAGAGCGCGGACGTCCTGATGGTGGTCGGCATGCGGGTCGACGACCGCGTCACCGCCCGCCTGGCCGACTTCGCTCCGAACGTCAAGACCTTCATCCACATCGACATCGACGGCTCCGAGATGGGCAAGAACGTGCGGCCGCACATCGAGCTGGTGGCCGACGCGCGCAACGCGCTCGAGGCCATGACCCCGCACGTTGGCGCGGTCCATGCGGGCCGTGGACGGTGGCTCGCCCAGATCGATGCGTGGCGCGAGGAGCACCCGCTGAAGTACGCGCACTCGAACGGCCGGCTGCAGCCGCAGGACGTCCTGATCGACATGTACAGGCGATGCCGCAACGAGGCAATTGTGGTCGCCGACGTCGGTCAGAACCAGATCTGGGCAGCGCTGTGGTGGAACTACAACCGGCCCGGCATGTTCCTCAACTCCGGCGGCGCGGGCACGATGGGCTTCGCCCTCCCGGCCGCGATCGGCGCCAAGTTCGGGCGGCCCGACAAGGCCGTGTGGTGCGTCGCCGGCGAAGGGGGCTTCGTGATGACGGCCCAGGAGCTGTCCGTCGCGGTCGAGCACCAGCTCGACATCAAGATCGTGCTGCTCAACAACTTCTCGCTGGGCATGGTCCGCCAGTTCCAGGATGACTTCTACGGCGGCGTCCGGTCGCAGTCCGACCTGACTCACATGCCCGATTTCGTAAAGCTCTCCGAGGCGTACGGCATGCCCGCGATCCGGGTCGACAAGTTCGAGGAGATCGCGCCCGCGATGGACGCCGCCGAGCAGACCAAGGGCCCGTTCCTCATCGACTTCCGCATCGACCCGGAAGCCAACGTCTATCCGATCGTCCCGCTGGGCAAGAGCCTGAACGACTTCTGGGAGGCACCAAACTGATGACCCTTTTGCATACCGGACCGCCCCACCCGCCGGCTTCGCCGGTGAATTCGGCGGAGCGCGTTCGGGTTCTGTCCGTGCTCGTCGAGGATGGCTCCAATACCTTGAGCAAGGTCTCGGGCCTCATCCGCCGCAAGGGCTTTCACGTCCGCTCCATCTCGGTCGGTCCGAGCCGCCACACCGGCCGCTCGCGCATGACCTTGACCATCGACGCGGGCCACGCCGAGACCGACCAGGTCCGCAAGCAGCTCGAGCGGCTGGTCGAGGTGATCGAGATCGAGGACGTGACGGGTCAGCTCGTGCACAGTCGGGAGCTGGTCGTCGCGAAGGTCAGGTCGTCCGAGGTCGCGGGCCTGGTCTCCAGGGGCGCTAAGGTGCTCGATTCCGGCCCCGACGGCACGACGGTCGAGTTCGCGGGCGAGGGCAAGGACGTCGGCGATTTCATCGCTGAGCTGCTGCACCACGGAGTTCTCGACGTGGCGCGCTCGGGACCCGTCGTGATGAGGAGAACCGCATGAAGATCCACTACGACCGCGACTGTCCGCCGGCGCTGGGAGAGCCCGTCGCCGTGATCGGCTACGGCAGCCAGGGCCGCGCTCATGCGCTCAACCTTCGAGACAGCGGAGAGGACGTGCGCGTGGGCCTGTACCCGGGCAGCCAGTCGATCGAGCGCGTCGAGGCCGACGGCCTGCGCGCGGTTCCGGTGCCGGAGGCGGTCTCGGAAGCAACGGTCGTGATGGTGCTGACCCCCGACGCCGGCCAGGGCAAGCTGTTCCGGGAATCGATCGAGAAGCACCTTCAGCCGGGAACGATGCTCATGTTCGCGCACGGCTTCTCGATCCATTTCGCGCAGATCACGCCCGAGCAGAACATCGACGTCGCGATGATCGCCCCCAAGGGCCCCGGCCACCTCGTGCGCAGCACCTACGTGCAGGGCATGGGTGTCCCGGCGCTGATCGCCATCCACCAGGACGCCTCCGGCCACGCGGTTCATCGGGCGCTGGCCTATGCCAGGGCTCTGGGCGCCGGCCGCGCCGGCATCGTCGAGACGACCTTCAAAGAAGAGACGGAAACCGACCTGTTCGGCGAGCAGGCGGTGCTGTGCGGTGGAATCAGCTCCCTCGTCAAGACCGGTTTCGAGACGCTCGTCGAGGCCGGCTACCAGCCCGAGATCGCGTACTTCGAGGTGCTGCACGAGTTGAAGCTCATCGTCGACCTGATGTATCGCGGTGGCCTCGGCTTCATGCGGTACTCGGTTTCGGACACCGCCGAGTACGGCGACTACGTCTCAGGTCCGCGGGTGATCGACGATCACGTCCGCAAGCAGATGCGTCAGGTCCTCACGGAGATCCAGGACGGCAGCTTCGCCGAGCGGTGGATCGACGAGAACTCAAACGGGCGCGACGCATTTCTCTCCATGCGCCAAAAGGACTCCGAGCACCAGATCGAGAAGGTCGGGCGAGAGCTGCGCTCGATGATGACCTGGTTGGAGCCGGTGGAAAAGTAATGAACGAGAAGACCCCGGACAGAGTATTCATCTTCGACACGACGCTGCGTGACGGCGAGCAGTCGCCCGGGTTTCACCTGGACGCCAACTCCAAGCTCCGCATCGCGAGGCAGCTCGAGAAGCTGGGCGTCGACGTGATCGAGGCCGGCTTCCCGATCTCCTCTCCCGGCGACTTCGAAGCGTGCCGCCGCATCGCCCGAGAGATTCGCGGCGCGACCGTGACCGCCCTGGCGCGCGCGGTACCCGAGGACATCGACGCAGTGTGGGGAGCCATCAAAGAGGCCGAGACGCCGCAGATCCACATCGTGCTTTCGGTGTCCGACGTGCACATCGATCGCAAGCTGGGCATGACTCGCGCGCAGGTGCTGAAGCGCGGCGCCGAGATGGTCTCCTACGCGCGCTCGCTGTGCGACCGCGTCCAGTACTCTCCCGAAGACGCCGGCCGCGCGGACCCCGACTACCTTGTCGAGACGGTCGAGACGATGATCGCCGCCGGCGCGAACGTGATCAACATTCCGGACACCACCGGCTACTGCCTGCCGTGGGAGTTCGGCGAAATCGTTCGCCGCGCCATCACCGAAGCGCGCGGCAGCGAGAAGGCTCTGTTCTCAGTGCACTGCCACAACGACCTGGGTCTCGCGGTCGCGAACACGCTCGCCGCCCTGGCCGCGGGCGCGCGACGAGTCGAATGCACCATCAACGGAATCGGCGAGCGAGCCGGCAACACGTCGCTCGAAGAGGTCGTGATGCTGCTGAACGTGCGCCAGGCGAAGCTGGGCCTCGAGTGTGCCGTGGACACGAAGGAAATCACCCGCGCCTCCCGGCTGGTCGCCGAGCTGACCGGCACACCGGTGCAGCCCAACAAGGCCGTGGTCGGGGCCAACGCATTCGCGCACGCATCGGGCATCCACCAGGACGGAGTACTGAAGGACCGCCTGAACTACGAGATCATGAAACCCGAGGACGTGGGGTTGAGCGACTCGCGTATCGTGCTCACGGCGCGTTCGGGCCGCCACGCGTTTCACCACCGCCTGAACCGCCTGGGCATCACGCTCCCGGATGGACAGGTGGACGCCGCCTGGCAGCGATTCCTCCAGGTCGCCGACACCAAGAAAGAGGTGACGGACGGGGACCTTCGCAAGATCGCGGCGGCGGCTTCGGAGCCGAACGGTCACGAGACCAACGGCCACGAGACCAACGGCCACCCACCCGTGACCGATCAGCTCCTCGACCACAACCACGTGGCGGACACCCTCCGGCATCTCATATTCGGGTGAAGGTCGCCTACCAGGGGGAGCCTGGCGCTTACTCGGACGAAGCTGTCTCCGCCCTGTTCGCCGGCGCCGAATCAATCGGCTTTCCGACGTTCCGGTTGACCTTCGAAGCGCTCGCGATGGGGGCCGTCGACGTCGCCGTGCTGCCGGTGGAAAACAGCAGCGCCGGCGTCGTGCAGGAGGTGTCGGACCTGCTGTGGGAGCTGCCGGGCCTTCGGGTGGTACGCGAGCACGTGCACCCGGTGCGCCACTGCCTTCTCGGCTGGCCCGGGCCCGTGGAGCGCGCGCTCTCGCATCCGCAGGCGCTCGCGCAGTGCGACGCGTATCTGCACTCGCGACAGATTCGTTCGGTCGCATATCATGACACCGCCGGCGCTGCCCGCGCCGTGGCGGAGCAGCGGCAGCCGGGCACCGCCGCCATCGCCAGCAAGGCGGCCGCGGCACGTTATGGGCTCTACGTGCTCGCCGAGTCGATCCAGGACGATTCCGAGAACCGGACCAGGTTCATCGTGGTTGAGCGCGGCGAACCGTCAAGGCCGCGCGACGCCGGCCCCGGCTTCAAGTGCTCGCTGGCTTTCGTCACCGCCCACCGACCGGGCGGCCTTTCGCAAGCGCTGGACTGCTTCGCGCGCCGAGACGTAAACCTCACCCGCCTGGACAGCCGTCCGATGAAAGGCCGGCCGTTCGAGTACCGCTTCTATCTCGACTTCGCTGTCAACGGAAACGCCGCAGAAGCGGAGGCTGCGTTGCACGACCTTGAAGAGGCGAGCGCAGAGATCAGGCTGTTCGGAGCCTACCCAGCCTCAGCTGCGTAATAAGGCTTCTGACAACCGGTGCAGGCCGCGGCGGGAAGCACTCGACCGCGACCTGCGTTGTTAACTTAACCGAAACCCTTCGTTAAGTCGATCTCTGTGTGATGCCTGTTCACTAAGCAGGCAACGCGAGCATTGTGGATCTGAAACAATCCTTCCAGGTGTGGCGATCGGGACTCTAGATTTTCTATTCTCTATCAGGTGATGCCCATGCCAGCCGCCAGCACCCCACAGGTACCGAAGACGACGCGCCGGCGACTCCCCGGGGTGACCATCAAGCCCGGCTCGGTCAAGCA
Organism: Candidatus Dormibacteraceae bacterium; assembly: GCA_050734495.1. Lineage (GTDB taxonomy): Bacteria > Chloroflexota > Dormibacteria > Dormibacterales > Dormibacteraceae > Palsa-870. The sequence continues at coordinate 9,420 of JBOHUQ010000023.1, read as the reverse complement.
AGCCCGCCAGGAAGCACGCATGAGCCTCGCGCAGGTTGGCAAAGGCCGGGTCACCGCGCCGGCCATCTACCTGATCGAGACCGGGCGGACCCGTCCTTCGCTTCCCACGCTCGAGCACATCGCTCAACGGACGGGCAAACCGGTGGAATTCTTCCTGGCCGATCCCGCCGGACCAACAGACGAAGCCCAAACCTCTCTCGCCGACCTGGAGGCGATGGTGGGCGATGGCCGGTTCACCGAAGCCATCGCGTTGGGTGAGTCGCTGCTCGACCTGGGCACCTCAGCTCACCGGCTCGGCCGGATCCGGTATTTCGTCGCGATGGCCTACATCCAGACCGGGCAGACCGACCATGCCCAGGAGCTCCTGGTGCAGGCTCGGGCTCACTTCGAGGCGATCAACGACGGCGTGATGCTCGCCGAATGTCTTGGCGCGGAGGCGTCTCTCGCCTACCTGAACCAGCGTCCGGATGCCCTTGCGATCGCGGAGAGGGCGCTCGCCGTATGCCGCGCCCTCGATCCCGTTCCCGTTCCCACAGAGGCACGCCTGCTCGGCATCGTCGCGACGGCCCACGCGGCGAACTTCGATTGGGACAGGGCTGTTGAGACCTACGCCGCGGCGATCGAGACCGCGCGATCGTTCGTGGACCTGAGGCTGCTGGCGCGGATGTATCGAGGATTGTCGTCCGCTTACAAACAGCTCGGCCAGATGGACACGGCCGCCAGGTACGCCACGAGGTCCGTCGCTCTTCTCGAAGTCGCGCGGGATCGTGTGGCCCTGGCCCACGCCGAAAACAACCTCGGGCTGATCCTCATGGCGCGCGGTGATCGGACGGCTGCCCAGGAGCACCTCGACCGTTCGACGGCCCTGGGCGATGAGACAGACCTGCAGACGGGTCGCAGCCGCATGCTGCTGAGCCTTTGCGAGCTGTGCATGCAAGAGAGCAACCTCGAGCAGGCGGGTGAGTTCGCTCGCGAGGCGCTGGCGCTGGCCGGCCGCCTACACGAGGGGTTGAACGTGGCGGATGCGCACATCTGGCTGGGCCGGATTGCCGACAGGCTCGGCGATCCCGAAGGCACCGATCGGGAGCTCACCCAGGCCATCCAGGGCCTGGAGCAGCTTGGACGGCGCGAGAGCCTGTTCCACGCCCACGGTGTCTACGCCGAGATACTCGAGCGCCGAGGGGAGGTCGCCCAGGCGTACGCGCACATGAAGAAGGCCCTGGAGGCGAGCCGCCCGGGCGGGCGCCCGGCGCAGCAGGAAGAAGAGCGGGAGCGCGCCGGCACGGCCTGACCGCGGCTGGAACTGCGGGCGGTGCGTGCTAGGCTAGGTTTCAGCCGCCCGAGGCGGCCAGACCTGACGCGTAGGGGAGGTTTTCCGGCTGGCGAAAACGCTGCGCAACTCGAAGTCCTCGTCTTCCCTTACCGCTGAAACCATCGTCGCCGACTACCGCCTGGCCTACAGCAGTCGCCGGGCGAGCATCATCGGCCGCGCCGAGGTGCTGCGCGGCAACGCCACCTTTGGGATCTTCGGCGACGGCAAGGAAGTGCCCCAGCTCGCCATGGCAAAAGCGTTCCGGCCGGGCGACTGGCGCGCCGGCTACTACAGGGACCAGACCTTCATGTGGGCAACCCGGATGTCCAACGTCCGGGGCTTCTTCGCCCAGCTGTACGGAAGCGCGAATGTCGAGTCGGACCCGGCGTCTGGTGGGCGGATGATGGGGAACCACTTCGCGACCCGCTTCCTCGACGAGAGCGGCGCTTTCGCGAGGTCGGTCGAGATGCTCAACACGAGCGCAGACGTCTCCAACGTGGCGGGCTGGATGCCGCGCCTGGTCGGCCTGGCGTATGCATCCAGGCTCTACCGGGACAATCCCCAGCTGAAGCAGGCGCAGGACGGCTTCTCGGTAAACGGACACGAGGTGGCTTTCGGCACCATCGGGGACGCCGCCACGAGCGAGGGTTTGTTCTGGGAGGCGATCAACGCCGTCGGGGTGCTCCAGGTGCCGCTTGCGATGTCCGTCTGGGACGACGGTTACGGGATCTCGGTGCCGATCACGGCCGAGACGACCAAGGCCTCGATCTCGGACGTGTTGCGGGGCTTTGTCCCAGACGACCGGCCGGGCATCGACATCCATGTGGTTCCAGGCTGGGATTACCCGGCGCTCGTGGAGGCATATGCGCGAGGGATCGAGAAGGTGCGCCGCGAGCACAAGCCGGCGCTCTTTCACATCGTGGAGCTGACGCAGCCACAAGGCCATTCGACCAGCGGAAGCCACGAGCGCTACAAGACCAAGGAGAGGCTGCGCTTCGAGAACGAGTTCGACTGCGTCACGCGCATGCGGGACTGGATCATCGAGTCGGGCATCGCGAGCGAGTCGCAGCTTGAGGGTTGGGAGGCCGCGGACAAGGAGGCGGTCGAGGCGGCGCGCGACCTTGCGTGGGAAGCTTTCCAGACGCCGATCAGGGCCGAGCGCGATCGTGCGGTCGCGATCCTCAAGAGCATCGACATGCCTGAGATAGCGCCCATCACCAATCTGCTCGACGAGGCCGGCAAGGTCACCCGATCCCTCGTCATGGCCAGTGCGACAAGCGCGCTGCACAGGATGCGGGGAATCGGATCGCCCGCCCGGACGGAGCTGGCGAAGTTCGTCGAGGAGTACCGCAGGGAAAACCACGAGCGCTACAACTCACACCTGTACAGCAGGTCACCTGAGTCTCCACTGAAGGTGCCGGTCGTTGCCCCTGTCTTCTCGGACACGTCGCCGAAGGTGGACGGCCGCCAGGTCCTGCTGCGCAACTTCGACGCGAACTTCGCGCGCGATCCCCGCCTGTTCGTGATCGGAGAGGATGTGGGCCGCCTGGGAGACGTCAACCTGGTGTTCGAAGGACTGCAGGCGAAGTATGGCGACCTGCGAGTCACCGACACCGGGATCCGCGAGGCGACGATCCTTGGGCAGGCCATCGGCGCGGCCATGCGCGGACTGCGGCCGATCTGCGATATCCAGTACCTCGATTACTTCCTCTATGCGCTGGAGACCGCATCCGACGACCTCGCCACGCTGCACTGGCGAACCGTGGGCGGCCAGAAGGCGCCGGTGGTGATCCGCACGAAGGGTCACCGGCTCGTCGGGATCTGGCACTCGGGCTCGCCGATGGCCGTGCTGCTGAACGCGCTGCAGGGTGTCTACGTCGCGGTACCTCGCAACATGACGCAGGCGGCCGGCTTCTACAACACGCTGTTCCGCGGGGACAATCCAGGCGTGGTGATCGAGGTGCTGAACGGCTATCGGTTGAAAGAGAGGGTGCCGGACAACATCGGTGAGTTCACCGTTCCGCTCGGCGTGCCCGATGTGCTCAAGGAGGGCACGGACGCGACGATCATCACGTACGGCGCGTGCTGCGCCATCGCGCTGGACTCCGCCAGGACGCTCGAGGAGCTGGGAGTTTCATGCGAGGTGATCGACGTCCAGACGCTGAATCCTTTCGACATCAATCACACCATCGTGCGATCGATCGAGAAGACACACGCGCTGATCTGCCTCGATGAGGACGTCCCCGGAGCGGCGTCGGCGTTCATGCTCCAGCAGGTCCTCGAGGTGCAGAACGGCTGGTGGCACCTGGACGCCGCGCCGCGCACGCTGGCCGCCTCGGCCAACCGGCCGGCGTACGGCCCGGACGGCGACTACTTCACGAAACCAAACCGAGAGAGCATCGTGGCCACCGTCTACGACCTGGTCCGCGAGCGCCAGCCCTGGAGATTCCCCCCACTGGATTCGTAGATTTGTTCATGTGAATTGCTAGGTCAGCTCTCCCGGTAGGTATGCCATCACGGCCAGGGCCGGCGCGCGGCTCAGGAGGGAGGCTCCTTCGAGGACGTAAGCAAGGTATCCCGCGGCGCCCGCTGTAGCCGGCGGGGGGATCATCCGCCTTGGTGCCCTCGCTTCCCGCATGGGGGCCGTTTCCGGGAGCCCTGCCAGGCTCCGCGCCTTGCGGCCCGCGGCGTCCAGGCCGCCCAGCTCGTCAACCAGCTTTCGTTCCAACGCCTGGCGGCCCGTCCACACGCGGCCGGCGGCGATGGGGTGGACCTCTTCCGGGGTCATCTTCCGCGCCTTCGCGACTCGGTCCAGGAACTGCGTGTAGATGCGGTCGATATCCGCTTTGACGATCTCCCGTTCCTCGTCCGTGTACGGCGTCTCGTCGTGCTCGATGGTCGCGTGCCGCCCGAAGGCGACCGTCTCTCGGTTGAGCAGGAGCTTCGACCACATGCCGCCGGTCACGATCTTCCCTGTCAGCACTCCGATCGAGCCGGTGAGGGTGCTGGGCCGCGCGACGATCCAGCTGCCGGGCGTCGAGACCCAGTAACCCCCCGAGGCAGCCACCGGGCCCATGGCGACCACCAGCGGTTTGCGTGCCGCGATCACGTTGAGCGCCTGCCGCATCGCCTCGGATGCGGTCGCGGAGCCGCCCCTCGAGTTGACGTAGAGGACCACCGCCGCGGCCCGCTTGTCACCGGCGAGCTGCCGCGCCGCCTGGACCACGCTCAGGTCTCCCGCCCGGTCGTCACCGATCAGCGGCACCTCGATCGGCGGTTTGACAGGCAGCCGGCCCGAACGTCCGTCGATGATCGTGCCCTCTATGCGGAGCACCGCCACGTACCTGGCCCGCCCGAGAGTCGGGGCGGGCGAGCGCATCCTGCTCTGAGCACGCTCCCAGGTGCCGATCGCAACAGGCCCAGGTGCGCCCCGGCCGAGCCGCTCGGCCAGCGCCTCTTCTGGAACCAGCGCGTCCACCGCGTGTGCCTCGAGCGCCGTGTCGTCCCCGTACGGAGAGCCGTCGACTAGCTGCCGCGCGCCGTTTTCATCTCGCAGCCGCCCCTCGGCGACTGCGCTCAGGAGCTCCTTGCTCTGCGAGCCGAGCAGCCAGGTCACCTGCTCTCGCAGCTCGTCGGACATCTTCGATTTCGTCAGCACGTCGGCGGCGGACTTGTAGGGCGAGATCTGCACGAAGTCCGCCTCGACGCCGAACTTCGCCAGTGCGTCACGCAGGAACATGCCTGTTGTGGCGAAGCCGAGCGGCTGGATCGCACCGGCCGGCATGAGCAGGATCTCGTCGCATGCGCACGCCAGGTAATAGGTTCCGGTCGAATAGAAAGGCGCCCACGCCACCACCCGCTTGCCCGACTTGCGAAGCTTCGCGACCAGCTCCCTGAGGTCCTGCAGCGTTGCCATCGGCATGCCCACCGGACGGAGGTGCAGGACCACGCCTTTGATGCGAGCATCCCGCCCGATCGCGTCGAAACGCTGACCGAGCTCAGTCACGCTGAGTCGCGGTCGAGACGTGAACCGCTGCCATAGCGGGCGGGGCGGATCAGGCAGCGCGGGCAGGTTGCTTTCCAGCAAGAAGATGACGAATTCGGGTGGCTTACCGATCGAGCGGCGAACGCTCGAGATCAGCCACCAGAGGTATCGAAACGGAAACAGAAGCACTCAGCCGATAGGTTAAGGCGTCGGCCTGATCAGACTACCTTCGACACCTCGAGGTGCTCGTCCATCTGTTCACTGAGCCGCGTCGCGCCGTACTGCTGCCCGACGTGCTGGTGGTACGGCACGCCGGTGAACAGGTGGTGGCTGCGCGTGGGAGTGTCGGCGCCGGCGGCCCACTCCTTGCGCTGCAACGCCATGTAGCCCTGCTCCTTGTCCTGCTTGAGGTCGTTCAGCAGCACAGACATCCCGTGCCCGGCCGCGTGTTGCAGCGCGAGCGTGATGAAGATGAACCCGACGCCGAGCTGACCGAGGTCGTCCCATGTGATCGGGTCTTTCTCGTTGTACCACTTGAAGGACGACGAATAGTTGAAGGCGAATCTCGCCTTGGGAAACCGCTTGCGGATCTCAGTGCAAAACCTCTCGGTCGTGGCGCGCTCCGCGGTCGGGAACTCGCACCACAGCAGGTCGGGCACACCGCTATCGAGGTAGCGCAGCCCGCGGTCGATCGCCAGCTCGATGCCTCGCTTCGACTCGGGCGCTTCGGTGGCCGACACGCCGTCGGTGCGCGCGATGATGACGAAGTCCGGGTGTCCGAGGTCGTCGGCCGCGGCGCGCATCATCCTGAGCTTGCCGACGTACTCGTCGGCGGAGATCAGCGCCTTCCCGGCGATGTGACCGCAGCGCTTCGGCATCACCTGGTCCTCCAGGTGCGCCGCTGCCACTCCGGCTCGCACGTAGAGCTCGACCGTGCGCTGCACGTTGAACAGGTTTCCGTAACCGGCGTCCATGTCCACCACGACCGGAGGGATCTCGAGGTGGATCGGAGGCGCCTCCTTGTCCGGATCGCCCATGGCCATCGTGAGCTGGAACTTGCGAAGCGCGCTGACAGTGCGCCGGGCGCCGTCGGCGATCTCGACCGACGAGTAGAGGTCCATGTCCGTGGTGCCGAGGTGCCCGATCGCAAACGAATAACCGCTGAAGTAGACCGCGTCGAAGCCGTGGTACATCACGAGCTCGGCCCCCATGGGGTCGTACACGCCGGGACCGAACACGTAGGGTTTGGTCGCCAGCAGGCGGCGCAGGCGCTTGCTGGGATCCTCATTGCGCGACGCCGGGACTTTCAAACCCTGCGGCAGCAGGGGCGTAGGGACAAGTTCCATCAAGCCCTCCTTCGGTTCAGATTTCTAACGCCGCGCACGAGCGGATCTACTCGTTTTCGTGATCGCAGTTACATGGTTCGGGGCACTCGCACTCGTGCGTCGAGGGCTCCGTACTCAGCTCTTGCGACGGTTCGTGGCCGTCCATGAGCAGAAGCTAACAAGGACTTCCGTATAAGTCCAATTAATTGATTTGATGAAACCTATCGAGGAATCCGATGTGTGGAACCGGTCAGCCGCGCGTTCCTATCAGTTCGAGGAACGCGGCCACGATCCCCGCCGGCTCGCCTGCGTCCCGGCGCCTGAAGACAACGATCGAGTTGTGCATCGGCGGCGCGTCCGTCATCGCCACGACTGAAAGCGTGCCGCCCTCCACCTCGCGCGCCACGGCGGTACCAGGCAAGAGTGCGACTCCGAGACCTCTCTCCACCATCTTCTTGGCCGCTTCGATCGAGTCGAGCTCCATCAACCCGCGGAGCTTCACGCCCGCGGACAGAAACGCGCCCTGCGTGATCTCGTAGTAGCTCGACGTCCGGTCGAACATGATCAGCTTCTGAGCGGCAACCTCCGCCATCGCGACGTCCATGCGTTTCGTGAAGGCGTGATCCGGCGCACACACCAGGACGAGCTCCTCGGTGTGAAACGGCCGCAGCTCCAGGTCTGGATGGCGGATGGTGCGGCCCAGGCCGAGCTGGACCTCATCGCGCACGACCAGGTCGACGACGTCCTCGGAATGGCCGGTCCTTACAGAAACGTCGACTCGCGGGTGCCTGGCCACGAAACGCTCGAGCAGGTCGGGCAGCACGTAGGTGCTCACCGCCGGGGCCGCCGCGATCATGAGGTGGCCCGCCGAAGCCGTCATCACCTGCTCGAGGGCCTCTCGCCCGTCGACCAGGGCGCGCAGCGCCCGCTCAGCAAACGGGATCCATGCCCGCCCGGCGTCGGTGAGCCGCATGCCGTGCGGCGTGCGGAGGAAAAGGGCCGTACCGAGCTCCTTCTCCAGGCCGTGGAGGCGCGCGGTCAGTGTGGGCTGGGTGATGAAGAGGGCTTCGGCGGCCCGGCTGACGCTGCCGCGGCGGGCGACCTCGAGAAAGCCCTCGACCTGCACCAGCTGAATTCCGCTGGGCTTGCCGTTACGTGATTCGTCTATGGCCAAGGCCGTGGCCACAAATTCTATCTATGGCCGGGGCTTTCGGAGCAAGACTGTCACCGCCGGAACGCGGGCTACGGAATTTCTCGAGCGCTTCGTACCGTTGCTGTTTGAGATGAAAGCTCTATTCGGTTTCCACATGCCCACCTTCACGTTCCCCGGTGTCGCCCGCGAGGGCCTGTTCGACCGTGTCGTTCACCAGGCAAAGGCGGCCGAGAAGGCCGGCTTCGACCTCGTTACCGTGATGGACCACTTCTACCAGATCCGCGGCATCGGACCCGAGACGGAACCGATGATGGAGGCATACACGACCCTGGCGGCGCTTGCCGCCAACACCACGCGGGTCAAGCTGGGGACGCTCGTCACGGGGGTGACCTATCGCAACCCGGCGATTCTTGTGAAACAGGTGACCACTCTCGACGTGATTTCCAAAGGCCGCGCCATCCTGGGCATCGGCGCCGCCTGGAATGAGGACGAGCACAAGGGTTACGGCGTTGAGTTCCCACCGATCGGCCGGCGCATGGACCGGCTCGACGAAGCGCTGACGATCGCGAAGCTGATGTTCGCGCAGGACCGGCCGTCCTTTGAAGGCAAGTACTACACGATCGACCGCGCGCTGAACGTCCCGCGTCCTGTACAACCCGGGGGTCCGAAGATCCTGATCGGCGGGACCGGCGAGCGCCGCACGCTGCGCCTTCTCGCGCAGCATGGAGATATCGGTCACTGGTTCGGTGGCCCAATCGAGGAGCTGAGCCGCAAGAAGCAGATCTTCTACGAGCACTGCGAGGCGGTCAAACGAGATCCTGCCGAGGTGCAGCTGACGCTCGGCGTCACTCTCGTGCTCGTGGAAAACGAAAAGGACGGAAAGGCCATCCTCGACAGCCTCACCCCGGAGCGGCGTGCCATGGCGAGGGTCGCGACCCTGCCGCAGGCTGCTGAGATGATCGGCACGTGGATGGATGCCGGCTTCACGGGGTTCACGTTCAGCAACAACATCTATGGGACAGACGAGTCGATCGCGCGCGCAGGCGAGCTGATCAAGGTCGTCAACAGCGTTCCGGCCTAAGCAACGTAGCTTTTGTACGTGAGCTCCCCCGCTCGCACCGGCACCGTCAGATAGTTCTCGGGCGGTGCGAGCGGGCAGGCCCACATCGGGCTGTAGGCGCACGAGGCGTTGTAGGCGTAGTTGAAATCGATCGTCACCCCGCTCGATCCGAGCGTGATGTCGAGCACAAGCCCGTCGGTGTCCTTCGCGCTGTCGAACAGGTAGCGGCCGCCACCGTAAGTCTCGCGCCCAGAAGTGGTGTCGCGAAAGGGCACGAACAGGCCTCCGGCATATTGGACGAGGCTGAGGACGGTCAGCCGGCAGCTCCCCCCGTGCAAGCGGAACACCAGGTGGCCGGCCCTTCGATACCGGACCGCCCCATCTTCGCCGCCTGTGTCGATCAGAAGCTCAGACCCTTCGCCAGGCTCGAAGCGAGCGTCCAGCCGGTACGCGGGGTCGTGCGGAAAGTAGTGAAGGCCCGCGAACGAATGGCGCTCCTGATGGGCGATCGGAGACTGCGGGTGCGTGCGGAACAGGTCGTCGCGTCCCTTCCTGAAGCGGTTGATGGCGTCGGGTCCGCTGATC
>JBOHUQ010000022.1:0-39379 GCA_050734495.1 Candidatus Dormibacteraceae bacterium | reverse complement strand
CACCACGAGACCGCGCTCCATGATGTCGTCGACCAGTTCCGGTGGCGTGGCGTCGATCGTCGACCTGACAGCTCGCACGATGTCGATGAGCACGCCCGAGAGCGCTTCACGCACGTGCGCCGTCGTCATCTCGACTGTTTTCGGAAGGCCGGTGACGAGGTCGCGGCCGCGGACGAGAAACGATCGCTCCTCTGGCATGGGAAACGCCGAGCCCATCGCGATCTTGATGTCCTCCGCGGTCCGCTCTCCAATGAGCAGACCCATGTTGCGACGGACGTACTGAACGATCGCGTCGTCCATGTCGTCGCCGCCGGTCCGGGCCGACGTGGCCGCGACGACGCCACCGAGAGAGATGACCGCCACCTCCGTCGTCCCCCCGCCGATGTCGACGATCATCGAACCTCCTGCCGCCTGGATCGGAAGACCGGAGCCAATCGCCGCCGCCATCGGCTCCTCGACGAGGTGCGCCTCACGCGCACCGGCCATCGTCGCCGCGTCCGTGACCGCTCTCTTCTCGACCTCGGTCACGCCTGACGGAATGCCGATGACCACGCGCGGATGGCTGACGTGCCAGGCGCGGTTGTGGGCGCGCGCGATGAAGTGCCGGATCATCTGCTCGGTGTGCTCGAAGTCCGCGATCACGCCGTGGCGCAGCGGGCGCATCGCGATGATGTCCGCCGGCGTGCGTCCCAGCATGCGTCTGGCTTCTGTGCCCACCGCAAGCACCTGGCCGGTCCGCTTGCTGACCGCCACGACCGAAGGCTCGTCGAGGACGATGCCCCGCCCGCGGACGTGAACGAGCGTGTTGGCGGTTCCGAGATCGATGCCAACGTCGGCCGACCAGAGGCCCATCACCGATGTGAATAAGTTCACGTGATCCCCCCGATGAAGGATCGAGCCCGAAGGGCCGGTGGGGCGACCCGAGTCCGCAGTGACGTTGGCAAGGTGTGGGCGGGCTGGATGATACACCTGGTAGCGGTGTTTTCCACACTCCTACGCCAGATCTAGTGGTTCGCGGGAAACCTTGCTGGTTGGGTCCGCGAGGTGAACGACCCAACGTGACGGTCGGTGGAATCGTTGGTTGGGTACTCCAAGCTCTGGATCAGTCCTTCGCCGTCCCTACCTCAGCTCGAACGATGTGATCACCGCCACAAGCAGCACCACCAGTGCGTACGGCGCGATCGCGCGCGTGTACAGTCCGCGCGCCAGCGCCGCCCCCCGGCGCTGCATCACGACGCCGGCGCCCATGAGGAGCGCCGCCACGATTGAGGTGCTCGCGAAGAACCGCAGCAGCCCGAGCAGGTCATCGCCGGGCGGCGAAAAGAACAACGTTGTGAACAGCCCGCAATAGGGGAACCAGCACAGCGCTCTCGCCGCATCGAGCCGCCGCCGGGTCCGTCGATCCCCCGGCGGCGCGAAGGGCCACAGCCGCAGCAATGCGGGAAGGCAGAGCAGGTAGAGCGCGCCGCAAGCGATCTTCAGCGGAAGCAACGCGGGCACGAACACGTTGCCGAGCACCTGCGGTCGCAGCGTTTCCGGCTGCACGGCCGGTCCCAGCACCGCGAGGAGCCAGCAGAACTGCACGATGAGTAGCAGCCGAGGTTCGGCCACCAGCTCGACCGTGAGCGCAAGCTCGGCCCAAGCAGTGAACGCAAGAGCGATCGCCGCCACCACCACGCTCCTTTCCTCGGAGGGAACGGGGTTGAGCGGCGCGGCAAGCTGCACCGCCGCGAGGATGGAACACACCAGCACCGCGGCCAGGACCGGGGTGGGCCGCCGCCGGGGAAGGTCGGGCCACGACCAGCCCCCCGTGGTGAGGCTCAGCCATGCAATTTCAGCGAGGCCGCCGAAGAAAGCGCACGTCAGCAGTCCCGGGTAGAGGACCAGGGCGAGCGCATGCGTCGCAAGCGCCGAGAGTAGCTGGGTCATAAGCCGGCCAGCGTCAGGAGTGGTTGCGGATAGATGCCGAGGAGGACGTTCAGGGCGAGCACGATCGCCACTCCAACAGCCTGGCGTCCGCGCGGCACGCCCATGCTTCGCCCGAGGCGCAGCGACCCGGGCAGCCACAGCAACATGGCTGCCGCCAGCACGAGCGCGAGCGGCCAGTACAGCTGCGTCGCGCCCCGGAGCAACAGGACTCGTGCAGGGAACCCGGCAAACGGCGCGGAGCCCGCGAGCACCGCCGCCACGACCAGGTTGACCGGCCGGTCGGTTGGAGCTTTTTCGCGCAAGGCCCGGCGCGACCAGAGGTAAAGCGGTAGGCGGCCGAGGACGATGCTGAGGAGGATGATCAGCGCCGCTGCCCGTCCATCCGCGATCGCGAGCCCGAAGCCGCACAACGCCAGGCCCCAGTCGGACATGAACGAGTAGCGCCACGCCGCCGCGTCATTCGCGGTGCGCCAGGAGCCCACGCTCCCCCAGAGCATGTTCAGCAGCCCGAGACCGATGAGCATCGCGCCCAACGCGTCGCCTGCGTCCGCCGGTACGACCTTCGACGCTCGCGACACCACGACCACGGCTAGGAGCGGACCGACGAACGCGATCCACGGAATTGGCGATGCGACCACCGATTCTTCGGGGTCGAACTCATGCACGTAGGGCAGCAGCCCAACCGCCGCGACAAGGCCGGCGACGATGCCCACGGCGCCGAAGCGCTCCAGCACGACCGGACCTTGCATTCGCTCAAAAGCAAGGCCCAGCGCCAGCAAAACCACAGCCAGGACAGGGGCTCGCAGTCGCGTGGCGAAATCCCGATTCGAGGCCAGCCGCGCCTGCAGCACGGCCAGGACGAGAAGGATCAGCAGGACAAGGTCGAGGCTCGGGGCGACGACGATCGCGGCCATGCCGGCGAGCCCCAGAAGGCCCCATATGAGCAGGTTTGAGCGCGGTACGCGAAGTGGAGCGAACACGACCGCCAGGGCGAGCGCGACGGTCGCGGCGAGGAGGAGCTCAGGCTCCATCTTTGTCCGCCGGAGCCGGCGCCGCGGCTCGAGTCGCGGACGGGATCCGCGCGGCGGGAACGAACATCACGCCCGCCGCGATGAGCCCGCCGGCTATCGCCGGCACCGGACCCGGTGAGTCCGCCGCGAGGCCTGAAGCCGCCGCAAGCGCGAGCCCCAGGCCGGCGATTCCAGCCATCACCACCGGAACATCACGGCTCATGAGGATGCGGGCTCCCATCAATCCCACGACCACGAGAACGGCGAAGCGGCGGGACGCATCCGGCCCGGTCGTCACCGAGGCTGCCAGCCAAAAGGTAAGGAGGCCGGAGGCGATGCAGAGGATCAGGCGAGGCGTCGAGCCCGCGGGCATGATCCCCCACACCGCCGGCCCGGACCGCCAGCACTGAGCTGCGGCGACCAAACCTCCGACGCCGATCGCGACCGAGCCACCCGCCATGCCGACCGGCCAGGTGAGGACCGCCAAGCTGATGGTTAGGAGGGCGAGTCCAAGCGCCAGGCCTCGCCGGCCGTCGGCCAGAACGATAAGCGCGGCGCCGAGCCAGGCGACAAAGGCCGCTCCGGCCACTTACCTGGTCACAGCGAAGGCGAGGGCCGCCAGAGAGGCCATCCAGATCAACGGCCGGCCGCCCGCCGCGGCGGCTTCGAACGCTCGCAGGTCGAGGATCGATCGGTACTGCTCGGGCAGGGTTGCCGCCGCCGCTTCCTGCCGCAGGCGATCGATCGCACCGGCCCAAGGGAAGCTGAACAGGGCCGGACGAGGCTGGGTGCGGATGAGCGATGTTCTGGCGGCGCCGAAAGCGACCACGCCGATGATGAGCATGGGAACGAAGAGCGCGACCACGGGAAGCACCGTGGATACGGTGACCACCGACGTGAGCCCGCCGCTGACCGCGCCCGACAGGAGCGGCATCACATCGGCCTCCGCCGGATTGGCGAATGCCGATTGGATCAGCGCGAGGGCCGGGCCACCGACAATAGTGATCGCCGCGACAGCCATCGCCACGCGCGGGAAGGTCTCGAGCGCGGGCCGCCCGCGCCCGGCCGGGAGGCCCGTGGCGCGCGCGCCCGCCACCATCCAGACCACCCACGCGATGGCCGCGGCGACGCCGATGAACCCAAAGAAGTCGCCCGCCTCGAATGTCGACTCGATGCCCACGATCCTGGCACCGAAGCCAAGCGCCGGCGGAAGGCCGACCGCCGCGGCAATGGCGACCAGAGACGCCGGGCCGGCGCGGTCGGGCAGAAGCGAGAGGCAGGCCGTCATGGCCGCCGCGAAAGCGAGCGTGACGAGTCCGGCGACAAGCCCGAGGGGCGTGCCCAGCGCCACTGTCATCAGGGCGAACCCGCCGATGCCGGGAATCACCTCGCCAAGAAACCCGCGCCGCGTCGCCGCGGATTGCGCGCGGGCGGCCGCCCCCAGTGCGACAACCACCCCCCACGTCGCCAGGACGGCGTTGAAGGCGACGTGCGGATATCTACCGTCGCCCATCTCATAGGAGCGAACGAGCAGATAGAAACCGAGTGGAAAGAGGGTCGCCACAACCAATCCGGCCGCGCGCAGTGAGGGCCTCGACCAAACCTGCGCCGGCCACGAACGCCATGGGACAAGGCCAGAAGCCAGCACGCCGGCGAACGCGATCAGCGCGAAGACCGGCGCCGTGAGGGCCGAAACGGGGACTGCGGCGTAAGCGGCGGTTCCACTGCGGACCTGGAGGATCACTCCGGCCAAGCTCAGCGCCAGCCAGGTCGCCAGCAACATGCTCCACCGGGGTCGCGGGGCGCGGATGTCCTCACCGTCCAGCTGGATGAGTGCCAGAGTGGCGGCCGTGCCCCCTGCCAGCGCGGTAAGGACAACCCCGCCAGCCTCGATCGCCCCCATCGCCGCCGCCACTCCGAGCGCGCCGAGCGCCGCCTCCTGCCAGGTCCGCCGCTGAAGTGTCAACACCAGGGCTGCGGGCGCCAGGACCATGAGGCCGAACGCAAACGCGACGGCATCGAGGCGCAGCTGGAACGGTGAGCCGAAGCCGAGCGGCCCGAGGTTCAGCTCCTGTATGGAGCGAAGCGGCAGCCACAACGCGAGCAGCGCGAGGAGGGCTGCCCAGGCGCCCGCCCCGGCCGCGATCCGACCGAAGTTGAATCCGCCGAAGCCGAATGCGGTTATGACAGCGGCCGCCACGAGGGGCAGCAGCACCGGCGCCAGCAGAGCGATGGACGGCATCGGGCTACTGTAGGCGGTCGATTGCGGCGCGAAGCTCGGCGGCTCGGTCCTCCAGCTTCCGCACGATCTCCTGGGGTGCCTTGGCGAGAAACTCGGGGTTGGCCAGCTGGGCCTCGGTCTTCGCCAGGTCCGACTTCAGCCGCGCGCGCTCGGCGTCACGCTTCGCCTCAGGCTGGCGGCCGTCACCCGCGGCCGAGGGAAAGCTCACGCGGGCCGGAGCCGAAGCCAGGGGCGTGCCCCCTTCCATCTCGTCGACCAGCTCCACCCAGGCAAGCCTTGCCGCGAGGGGGCCGACGGCGCGATCGATGGCCTGGTCCAGGTGCAGGCGCCCGCCGTGCGGAGGCGCACCCGCGGCCTGCCGGTGCGCTCGAACCTCCTCGACGATCGTCATCACCTCTCCGAACGACGCCTCGGCGTCCGGGTCGACAAACCGGCCGTCTGCTTCCGGCCACGGAGCACGCATCGCGTAGTCGAGGTGGCCCGGAGTTCGCGACCACAGCTCCTCCGTCACGAAAGGCATGAACGGGTGCAGCATCCGGAGCACGGTGTCGAGGCAGAAGTACGCAACATCCTGGGCCGTTGGGTCGCCGGCTCGCAGGCGATCCTTCGCGGCTTCGAGATACCAGTCGCAGAGCTCGTTCCAGGCAAAGCTGTAAGCCGCGGCCATCGAGTCCTGGAACACGAAGGTCTCGATCCCCGACGTCACAGCTGAGCACGCGTACATCAGGCGCGACACTATCCATCGGTCTTCCAGGTGCTCGCGGACCTCGAACGTCCCCGGGGTCACCGCGGTCGGACTACCAGGCGAGCTCAAGACCAGTCGGGTCGCGTTCCACAGCTTGTTGCAGAACCGGCGGTAGCCTTCGACGCGGCTCTCATCGAACCTGACGTCCTGGCTGGACATCGCGACGGACGCAGCCCACGCGCGCACGGCATCCGTGCCGTAGCGGTCGATGAGGTCTCGCGGGTCGACGCCCGTACCAAGTGACTTCGACATTCGGCGACCATCGCCGGCCTGGACCTGGCAGTGGATCGCGACGTCGCTGAACGGGACCTCGCCCATGAACTCGAGGCCGGTCATGATCATGCGGCTGACCCAGAGGTTGATGATCTCGCGAGCCGTGCTGTTCATGCTGGTGGGGTAGAAGGCTTTCAGGTCGTCGGTCTCTTCGGGCCAACCGAGCGTCGCGAAAGGCCACAACGCGGAGGAGAACCACGTGTCGAGCACGTCGGGGTCTCGAGTGAGATTGATGCTCCCGCACTCAGCGCATTCGCGCGGGGGCTCGACCGAGACGGTCGTGTGGCCGTTCTCGCAGTAGTAGACAGGCACTCGGTGGCCGAGCCAGAGCTGCCTCCCGATGTTCCAATCGCGCAGCCCGCGCAGCCAGTCGAGATACGTGCGTTCGTACCGCTCGGGATGCCACCGCACCTTTCCGGCGGCGGATGCGGCGAGCGCCTTGTCACGCATCGTCTCCATACGCAGCCACCACTGGTCGCTGATCAGCGGCTCGATGATCGCGTGGCAACGGTCGCAGTGGCCGACCTCGTGGGTATACGGCTCCTCTTTGACCAGGAATCCCTGCGCCTTCAAATCAGCGACGACTCTCTCGCGCGCCTCGAGCGCGAGCAGGCTGTCATACGGAAGGCCCGGCGTGTTCATCCGCGCGTCGGGATGCATGCCGTTGATGACCTCGAGCGAATGGCGCTGTCCGATCTCATAGTCCAGCGCGTCGTGGCCCGGCGTCACCTTGAGGGCGCCCGTGCCGAAACCCTTGTCGACCGCGTCGTCGCCGACGATGGGCAGCCTCCGGCCGACCAGCGGCAGGATCGCGGTCTTCCCGATCAATGCGCGATAACGGTCGTCGGTCGGATTCACCGCGACGCCGGTGTCGACGAGCATCGTCTCGGGTCGCACGGTGGCGATGACGACTTCGCCGCCGCCCTCAACCGGATACTTGATGTAGTACAGGGTGTCCTGGTGCTCCTGCCAGTCGATCTCGAGGTCGGAGATCGCCGACAGGTCGTGAGGGCACCAGTTGACGATGCGCGGCCCGCGGTAAATCCATCCGCGCTCGTAGAACGCGACGAACGCGGTCATGACCGCGCGCACGTAGCGAGGGTCCATCGTGAATCGCAAGCGCGACCAGTCGAGCGAGATGCCCAGAATGCGGTCCTGGCTGACGATGGTGCCGGCGACTTCGCGATACCACTCGTCCACGCGCGAGGTGAACGCGTCGCGCCCCAACTGCTCCTTGGTCATGCCTTCCGCGGCAAGCTGCTTCTCGATCACGTTCTGTGTCGCAATGGCCGCGTGGTCGGTGCCCGGGAGGTAAAGAACCTCGTAGCCCGCCATCCGCCGGTAGCGCGCGCAGATGTCCTGCATCGTGTGGTTGAGCGCGTGACCCATGTGCAGCGCGCCGGTTATGTTTGGCGGCGGCAGGCAGATCGTGTATCTGGGTTTCTTGCTCGTAGCGTCGGCGATGAAAAGGCCGTCGGACTCCCAGCGCTCGTACCAGCCGGCCTCGATGGCCTTGGGGTCGAAGGCTTTCGGCATCGCGGCGTTGGTGTCAGGTTCTGTCTCTTTCATATCCAGAGGGGCGTGCTTGATCGCTGAGGGCTGATCAGGTGCGCCGGCGCGACGTTCGCCTTATCGCGACTGAGCCGGCGAGGGTACGGATACGCTCTCGGTGCGGCTCATGGTGCGAAAAGTCTAGCGCTTGTTGCGCTGGCGCTCGCCTTGTTCCTCGCTGTCGTCCACGTCCCCAGCTCCCAGTGCGCCATTCGGGCACAAATGGCCGCATTGCCGCTACGAGACTAGGCCGACTCCCCTACGAGCCGGGCCGGGCTGTCGTTTTCCTCGCCCAGCTCGAACTCTGGCTCCAGCGCCTCGCGGATCGAGCGCTCTGAGATCAGGCAGCGCTTGATGTCGGGACGGGATGGGATCTCGAACATCGAGTTGAGGAGCGCCTCTTCGATGATCGACTTCAAAGCACGCGCACCTGTACCTCGAAGCAAGGCCAGCTCCGCGATCGCGTCGAGCGATCCCTTCTGGAACACCAGCTCGACGTTGTCCAGCGAGAAGAACTTCTGGTACTGCTTGACCAGCGCGTTCTTCGGCTCGGTGAGGATGCGCACGATGTCCTGCTGGTCGAGGTGGTGAAGCGTGACGATGATCGGCAGGCGGCCGATGAACTCGGGGATGAACCCGTACTTCAAGAGGTCCTGTGGCTGCAGCTGCTTCAGCGTCTCTGACACCGCCTTGCGCTCGATCTTGTTGTGCGGCGCCCCGAACCCTATCGCGTGGCGGCCCACGCGCTGATCCACGACCTTCTCCAGGCCGTCGAACGCGCCGCCGCAGATGAACAGGATGTTCGTGGTGTTGATCTGGATGAAATCCTGATGAGGGTGCTTGCGGCCGCCCTGCGGCGGAACGTTCGCCACCGTTCCCTCGAGGATCTTGAGCAGCGCCTGCTGAACGCCCTCGCCGCTCACATCGCGCGTGATCGACGGGTTGTCCGACTTGCGCGCGATCTTGTCGATCTCGTCGATGTAGATGATTCCGCGCTCGGCGCGGCTGATGTCGAAATCGGCGGCCTGGATCAAGCGCAGCAGGATGTTCTCCACGTCCTCACCGACGTAGCCCGCCTCGGTGAGGCTAGTCGCGTCGGCGATTGCGAACGGGACATCGAGAATCTTGGCCAGCGTCTGTGCGAGGTAGGTCTTGCCGCAGCCGGTGGGTCCCACCAGCAGCACGTTGGACTTGCTCAACTCAACGTCACCCACCGACTTCGACGCTGAGATTCGTTTGTAGTGGTTGTACACCTGGACGGACAGCACTTTCTTGGCACGGTCCTGTCCGATGACGTACTGGTCGAGAGCGGCGCAGATGGTCTTGGGATTGGGGATGAAGCCGGTCTTCTGCTTCTTCTGGCCGGCTGAGCGATTGTCGTCTTCAAGAACTTCCTGGCACAGATCGATGCACTGGTCGCAGATGAACACGCCCGGGCCCGCGACCAGCTTGCGTACCTGGTCCTGCCCTTTCCCGCAGAAGGAGCAGCGCGTGTAGCGGCGTCGATCTTCTCTTTCGTTCATTGAGGCTTCCCAGTATCCATTAAGAAGAGGCCGGCGCCGGGGGATTATGGCCCCAGAGAATCTCATTGGCAAGGCTGATGCACTCGCTGCAGATGAAAACGCCCGAGCCGGCGACCAGCCTCACGCCACGCTCACCATGCAGCTTGCCGCAGAAAGAACACTTGGGCCGGTGCCTTTTGACCTCGCCGCTCGCTCCCTTGCGTCGGAAGATCATCCTGCGGCGACCTTCTCCTTTTCCTTCTCCTTGTCCGGCACTTTTTCCTTCTCGCCGAGCTTGGGCGGGGTCAGGATGATGTCGTCGATCAACCCATACTCCTTGGCCGCCTCCGACGTGAGGAAGTAGTCGCGTTCTGTGTCCAGCGTCACCTTTTCGATCTTCTGGCCGGTGTGCTTCGCGAGGATCAGGTTCAGCTGCTCCCGAGTGCGCAGGATCTCCTTGGCGTGGATCTGGATGTCGGTCGCCTGCCCCTGCATGCCGCCCCAGGGTTGGTGGATGAGGATGTTCGCGTGAGGCAGCGCGTAGCGCATTCCGTGCGCGCCGCCCGCCAGCAGGACCGCGGCCATCGAGTAAGCCATGCCAATGCAGATCGTCGATACCGGCGGCCGGATGTACTGCATCGTGTCGTAGATCGCCAGTCCGGCAGTGACCTGTCCGCCGGGGCTGTTGATGTAGAGGGCGATCTCCTTCTCCGGATCCTCCGACTGTAGGTAGAGCAGCTGCGCGACGATCAGGTTGGCGACCTGGTCATCGATCGGCGTGCCGATGAACACGATTCGCTCCTTGAGGAGACGCGAGTAGATGTCGAACGCGCGCTCACCGCGGCCGGTGTTCTCCACCACCATCGGAACGAGATAACCGGCCGGTTGCTGCACCCGTGTCATGTCCACAGCGTCATTCTAGACAGGGCGTCCGCGGGTTCCGTCAAGTCTTCGCGACCGCGACCTCGAACAGGCGCTCCAGGACTCTCTGGCGGCGCAATCGCGAGGCGAAGTAGCGGCGGGCGCTCGGGCTGTTTTTCAGCTCAGCCATCTGGTCTTTCAGCTCGCCATCCTGGGCCGCCTGCTCCTCGAGGAACGTGATCACGTCCTCATCGGACGGCTCGAGGTTTTCGCGCCGGGCAAATTCGGCCAGCACCAGGTCGATCTTCAACCGGGCCTCGGCGTCCGGCCTCTGGACGGCCATCCATTGGTCCAGCGTCTGGCCCACGTATTCGAGGTAACGCTCGAGCTTCAGGCCCTGCCGGTTCAGGCTCCGCTCCATCGATTCCAGCTGGCTCGTCAGCTCGCGATCGACCAGAGCCTCGGGGACCTCGACGCTCGACGCCTCCACCAGCGCGCGCACGACCTCCTGCTCACGCTCGACCTTTTCCATTGCGCGAACCGACTTCTCGAGCTCTTCGTGGACCGCGTCTCGATACGCGTCGGCCGTCTCCTGTGCGCCATTGCTCAGGATCTTGGCCAGCGGGTCGTCGAGCGCGGGGAGGATCTTCTCCTTCACCCCCCGCACCGTGACCCGGATCGTCGCCTCCTTGCCCGCCAGCCTGGGTTCGCTGTATGCGTCCGGGAATGTCACCGTGGCCTCACGTGTCTCGTCGACGAAGGTTCCGGGCAGCACGGCGAGCAGCTCAGACAGCAGCACGCCCTCCTTCAGCTCGGCCTCCATGGCCTGGCGCGACTCCGACTCGACCCGCTCGCCGTCGACCTCGACCTCGACGTCGATGATCGCCAGGTCGCCCGCCCGAAGCTCGCGCTCCACCGGCGTGATCTCCGCCATCGGCTCGCGAAGCTCTTCGAGGCGGCGTTCGAGCATCTCCTCGGTGACTTCGTGGGCATGAAGGTCGGGATGAAGAGTCGAGAAGTCGGCGAGCGTCACCTCGGGCATCACGCTGATCGTCGCCTTGAGCCTGGCCGGACGCCCGCGCTCCAGCTCGAGCACCTCGACATCGGGGTTGTCGATGGGGTCGATGGCCTTCTCGACCATGGCCTGGCGCATCACCTCGGGGATCATTGCCTCGACGACCTCCTCGCGCACCACGGCCGGCCCCAACCGCGCCTCGACCAGCGAGCGCGGCGCGCGACCGGGCCGGAAGCCTTCGATCTTCGCCCGCGAGACCAGCCGGTTCAGAACCCGCTCATAGGCCGCGTCCACGACCTCGGTGGGGACCTCGATCGTCATGCCCACCTGGCTCTTGGGCAGCTGCTCGGTCACCACGGAAAGCGGTTCGGCCATCACCGGAAGTCTACGGATGCGCGAGCTCGGGACAGCCTGGCGCGAGCTACGGGCAGGGCGAAGGCTTCACGGGTGGCAATGGAGGCGTCGGGCAAGGCGACGGGCTTGCGAGCACGGGGCCTGTGCCCGGGTCGGGCGGGACGCTGTAGTCGACCGGCACCGGCGTCGGGCTGGGCGGGTTGTCGCCTGGGAGCTTGGCGATGTTCGTGGTGTCGCTCAAGAACCAACTGTTGTTCGCGCCCGCGACGACTCCCGGCGGCGGCGTATACCAGAGATTGCCCGGCACACCGGCCTCCGCCTGCGATACGAAGGAGTTGACCGCCGGCGAGGCGACGAACACGCCGTCCGCGCCCTGGACCATCATGTAGTTGTTGTTCAGGATGTCGCCGACCCACAGCCCGACAGCGATCTTCGGGGTGAAGGCGATCGTCACCGCGTCCTTGAAGTTGTCCGTGGTGCCGGTCTTCGCGGCGACGGTGCGGTCCCTCCAGTGGAGCGCGCTGTTGCAGCCGAAGATGAGGCACCGGTTCTGGTCGTCGGACATGATCTGGGCCATGATGAACGCGACCGCGGGGTCGAGCGCCAGACGGGCCCGCTGGTCAGGGTGGGTCGTGTACAGGACCTGTCCGTGCGAGTCGGAGACGGCGAGCACGGCCTCGGGTGAGTGGTACACGCCCATGTCGGCATAGGTCGCTATTCCGCTCACGTGCTCGAGCAGCGTGATGGGATACCCGCCGAGCGTGAGCGACGGGCCGTACTCGTCGCCCGGGGCGACAGGGTTGTAAGTTCCGTCGGGGTTGACGTAGCGGGGATAGACTCCGAGATTTCGCATGTAGGCGAGGACCGCGGGCACTCCGATCGAGAGCTCGGTCTTCACCGCGGGGATGTTGAGGGAGTTCGCGAAGGCCTTCTTCAGCGGCAGGACTCCGTGGGTCTTGTGGTCGTAGTTGTAGAAGTCCGTGGTGCTGTACGCGTCCTTGTATACGAGAGGGCTCGGGCCGTCATACACGGGCGTGTCGACCGTCGCCGCCCGCGCGTTGATCACCGCGCCGTACGTGTACGGCTTCATGGACGAGCCCATGTTGCGAGGGATGGTCGTGTAGTTGATCTGGCCCGCCGACGCGTTGTAGTTCGGCGACCCGACCATGACCAGGATCTCCCCGGTGGTCGGATCCTCGGCGATCATGCCCGATGACAGCTGACCCCTTGGGTCCCAGCAAGCAGCGCCTGCCTCAGATAGGTAGGGCCACCCGTCGGGAACGCCGCTGTTGTAGCAGCCGCGGCCGGGTTTCGCGGCCAGGTTGTAGTTGACGACGTTCTCTCCGATCTGCTGCATGTGGTAGTTGAGGGTGGTCTTGACATTGAGCTGCTGGATCCCCGGTTGGAACCCGAGCTGGCGGAGCTCAGCCAGCACGTAGTCGACGAAGTGGGGCGCCAGGAAGCTGTTGATCGGGGACTGGTATACGAGCTTCTCGGCGACCGCCTTGTCCATCTCGTCTTGCGAGATGTAGTTCGAGCGCACCATCGCCTGCAGCACCTCGGTCTGGCGAAGCTTGGCTGCGTCCGGGTGCAGAACCGGGTTCCACTCGGTCGGCGCCTGGGGCAGGCCGGCCAGCACCGTGGCCTGCGCCAGATCGAGCTTCGAGGCGGGGATGTGGAAGTAGCTTTGGGCCGCTGCCTCGACGCCGTAGGACTGAGAGCCGTAGAAGCTCTTGTTCAGGTAGAGCTCCATGATCTGGTCCTTGCTGTAGGTCTGGGCCAGCTCGTACGCGAGGGCAAGCTCCTTGACCTTCCGGCTGATCGTCTGGTCAGGAGTTAGAAACTGCTGTTTGGCCAGCTGCTGCGTGATCGTGCTGGCGCCACCCACGATGTGACCCGATCGTAGGTTGTCGTACGCGGCTCGCATGATGGCCGCGGCGTCGAAGCCTGGGTTGGAGTAGAAGCCCTTGTCCTCGATCGCGACCGTGGCCTGGATCATCACGGGCGCAACCTGCGCAAGCTTCACTGCAAGCCGGTGGTCGCCGTGGTTTCCAACGTCGGCGAGCAGGACCCCGTCGCTCGAGGTGATGATCGTGTCGCCGGCGAAGGCGGCGCTGTCGAGACCCTGGATCGAGGGCAGGCTGTCGAAGAAGGTCTGGGCATAGGCGTCGGCGGCAAAGCCGATCACCAGGAGGACCGCGATCATCGCGCCCAGGCCGCGGAACATCGCGGTCCGGCGCAGCTTCTGCCCGATCGGCGACCAGGTCGCGTGGATCCGTGCGCGAGGACGGTGCCCCCCCTTGGTCGTGATCTTCGCGGGGATGTTTCTAGCCATGGTTGAGGGGCGCGTAGATTCTACGGTCTCCCACCCCTTCCAACGGCTGGAGGAAGTGGTGGGTTACGCGGCTCGCCGGGGTCTCAGCCTGGACAGCAATCCGTCCCGCGCCAGCCGCCACTCCTCGGGCTCGATGGCGCGGATGAGATGGATCGCGATCACGTAGGCAAGGCCGCCGGCGGGAAGGCTGATTGCGATCGAGTACCGGCTCAGCGGGTAAAGCACCACCCCCATCACCGCTCCTGCCAGCAGGATCCGCCAGCTCAGCCCGATCACCGCCAGCCGAAGCTCAGGATGATTGCGCTGAACGAACCACCAACCGAAGGTGCACAGGGCCGCCTCGGTGATCACTGTCGTGGCGCTGGCGGCGAGGTAGCCGTAGAACGGGATGAGGGCGAGGTTGAGCACGATGTTGATCAGCGCAGCCAGCCCGGTCGCCCACGCGTTCAGGTGCTGGCGGTTGGTCGCGTTCAGCGTTGCGTAATACGCGGAGTTCGCAAAGAGAAAGATGATCGCGAACGAGAGAATGCGCAGCGACGGCTCTGATTGGGGAAACAAACGGAACAGACGGCCGATCGGATGGGCGAGCACGAAAGTTCCTACGGTGAGGGGCCAACCGAGCAGAACCAGCACCCTGAAGAACCGTTTGTAGGCAACCTGCATTCGGGGAAGATCGCTGACGAAGTACACGGCGAGCAGTGGATAAACCACGACCTGGATCGCCAGCGGGATGAACTGCAGCGCTTCAAACGGTTTGTACGCGAACTTGTACCAACCGACCTCGGCGAAGGATCGGAAGTGCTGGAGGATCACCGTGTCCGAGTTGAAGTAGAGATTGGTCAGAAATGACGTGTATGCGAAGGGCAGGGCCAGCGGCCACCACCGCCGGATGAGATTCAGGTCGAGCCCGATCCGCACCCGACCCAGGCGGAAGACCCGGATCACGATCAGCGAATAGACGACAGTGAAGGTGTAAGAGGCCGCGTATGCCCAAACGAAATAGCTGACGCCGAAATGCCGCCGAGAGCCGAGGTAGATCAGCCCACCTTGAATCAGGACTTCCGCGATCAGCGCGATGGCGTCGAACTCCGCCCGACCGACGGCGTAGAAGGTGTTGCGAAGCAAGTTCGCGTAGGCGGTCGCCACCAACAACGCCATTCCAGGCACGATCAGCGACGGCAGCCCTGCACCAAGTCCGAGCGCGACAGCGAAGACGACAGCGGCGGCCGCTGCCAGCGCGACTCTCACGACCATCAACGTCCCGAGGTAGTCGCCCAACGCCGCGCGGTCGCGTGCAGCCTCGCGGGTATAAAGCGGTGCAAATCCCAGATCGGCGACCACCGAGACGAGGCCCGAGTACACGACCATCGTTGTGTAGCGGCCGTAGTTCGCATCGCCCAGGGCGTTGGCGAGTGTGATCACAACGACGAGCGAGATGACTTTCGAGATCGAGCGGGCGGCCAGGATGAAGACCGAGTTGCTGACCGCGCGGCTGCCCAGCTGAGCGGCAGCGGCGGCCTGGTGGCTCACGCCAAGATCCTAGATTGGGGTGTGCCGGCGCAACCTTCGTCCGGCAAGATTCGTTTGAGCGGGCATGGGAACGATTTTCAAATGGGGGGCGGCGCTCGTGCTGGTGGCCGCCCTGGCCGCCGGCGCCGGCCTCTATTTCGCCTTGCGACCCAGCGGCAGCGTGTCCTACGTCACGCCATCCCCGGTCGCGCTCGACCCGAGCGCGCAGACAAGCACCGGCCCGGGCGTGTCACCTGCACCTCTGCCCGCGAACGTTCTCTTGCCGGTCCCGTATACGGACCAGGCGCCCCTCGGCGACTGGGCGGCCAAGCAGCACACCTGCGAAGAGGCCAGCCTGGTGATGGTCGACCGCTACCTCGGGGGCGATCACTCGGGCTCACAGATCGATCCACGCACCGCCAATGCAGCCATCAACCGCATCACGCCTTGGAAGCCCGCGACCGACCTGACGGCCGAGCAGGTCGGCGCGGTGGCGACCCAGTACCTCGGCTGGTCACATGAGGTGCTGCCCGCGAGCCGGCAGAACATGGAGCAGCAGCTGGCCCTGGGCCGGCCGCTGATCGTCGGCGTCCGTACGCATGGGCTCGGCAACTCCAACTACCCCGGCTACACCACCCACTACGAACAGCCTGGCTGGTCCGTATCGCATTACCTGGTGGTGACCGGCTACGACCAGGCAGGCTCCTTCATGCTGAACGACCCGGGGATCACTCGAGGCCACGGCTACGCGATCACCTACGACCAGCTGATGCATGCGATCGACGACCTCGACCAGGCCTACCCGTCGCTCAACAGCGGACGTGTCTTCCTCGTCCTGGCTCCCCCTGCGAGCTCCTAGGCGCCATCGCCCGCCGGGCGGGCGAACACCTCGTTCGCCGGGACAAGCCGCTCCTGTCGCGTGCCCGGAAAGTGCACCCTGACGCCCGGGCGTCCAGGGCTCCCCAGCTCCCATCCCGCCTCGTAGAGCTCGGCGGCCCGGGCAAGGTCGCCGGCCTGGGCGGTTTTCGCCCCGTCGGTGAACGCAAGCGTCTGCGCGCGGGCGCCGGGAAAACCGAGCCTGACCTCGCCACCGGTCTTGAGGTTGAAGACGTAATCGTCGAGGGCCCCCGCCTCGGAGGCGGCCACCAGCTCCGCCACGGTGGGGAACTTGCCTTCCTTCATTGCGGCTTTGAGGTCGGCGCGCGAGGCCCGGTGCTCCCCCCGCTCGCGCCGCCGGGTCTCGGTCAACAGGACATCGCGTTCCGCGCGCAGGCCGGCGAGGCTCTGCTCTAGAGGTCGCATCCTCTCGCGCACCTCGCCCACGCGCCGCTCGAGCTCGAAATCGTCGAGTGAGCCCAGCTCTTCAGCCACAATCGCAGACGTTAGGGCTTGCGCGGTCGTGCGGCCTGCCAGAATCCAGGGCGGTGGCACGACCACGGCGGATCGTTGGGTTTGGAGGGCGCAGCACCGCGGCCCCCGGGGCTCCGTCGAAGCTGGATGACTTTGTGTTGGGGCTCAGCGGCAGCGAACGTCCGAAGGTGCTCTTTCTGCCCACGCCAGCTGCCGACGCCGACGCGCTTGTCGTTTCGTTTTACGAGCGGTTCGCGGGCCGTACCGAGGCTTCGCACCTGAAGCTCTTCGGAGCACCCGATGCAGCGTCTTGGCGGCCACACCTGCTTCGGCAGGACGCGATCTGCGTGTCGGGTGGCAACACGGCGAACGCACTTGCTGTCTGGCGCACGCAAGGCGTGGACGTGGCGCTGCGAGAAGCCTGGGACAGCGGCATCGTCCTCTTCGGAGTCAGCGCCGGGATGATCTGCTGGTTCGAATGCTCTGTGACCGACTCGTTCGGGCCCGCGCTTACGGGGCTGCACGACGGTCTCGGGTTCCTGGCCGGCAGTGCTTGCCCGCACTACGACGGCGAGGAAAGGCGGCGCCCCGTCTACCGGCAGCTCGTTGCCAACGGCTTTCCCGCGGGGTTTGCACTGGACGAATCTGCCGGCATTCACTTCGAGGGCACCACCCTGAAGGAGGTGGTCACAGAGGTCGAAGGGCACAACGCGTATCGGGTGGAGCTGGTGGAGGGCCAGGTGCGTGAAACCAAGATCACCGCGCGGCTTCTCGACTGATCGAGTCTTGGCGCCTTGCACGCCTAAATGCGGAGGGGGCGGCAAGCACCCGCGCGGGATATTTCAATGTCTACGTTGAGAAACTCGTAGGATTGGATTCGTGGACTCCAGGCGCCCGGCCATCCTCGAGTTTCTCAAGACGCACGGGCAAGCGAGCCTGGGCGAGATTGCGGCGCACCTCGAGGTTTCCAAGCAGGGGGCGCTCCGCCACCTCGAGGCCCTCGAGGCCGCGGGCCTGGCGTCCGTCACGTCGGCGCCGCCGCACGGCCGCGGCCGGCCGGAGAACGTTTACCAGCTGACCGAGGCGGCGGGCGAGCACTTCCCTGACGGCCACCGGCAGCTGTCCGGAGAGCTCGTGGAGTTCATGTCCGCCGATCAGCTGAAGCATTTCTTCGAGCTGCGAACGGCGCGGCTCGAGGCCGAGTACGCTCCCAGATTGGCGGGGCTAGACTTTGAATCGCGCGTCCGCGAGCTTGCCAAGCTCGCCACCGAGCACGGTCACATGGCCGAGGTGGTCGTGCTGGACCAGGGCAGCCTCGCGATCCGCCACTGCAACTGCCCCATCCAGGACGTCGCCGCCCGCACCGGCCTGCCCTGCGTGAACGAGCAGCAGATGTACGAGCGGCTCCTGGGAACCGCGATCACGCGGTCCACCTGGATGGCCGAAGCGGCGAACGATTGCACCTATGAAGTCAAAAAGGGCGGAGGAAAAGTTGGCTGATTTCGAGATCAAAGACCTGAGGGCGAGCGTCGAAGGCAAGCAGATCCTCAAGGGCGTCACGCTGTCGATCGACAAAGGTGAGGTCCACGCGGTGATGGGGCCGAACGGCTCCGGCAAGTCGACGCTCTCGCACACCCTGATGGGCCACCCCGGCTATACCGTCGACGGCGGCGAGGTCATCTTCAAAGGACAGAACGTGCTCGCGCTCGAGGTCGATGAACGGGCCCGCCTCGGCATGTTCCTCGCGCTGCAGTACCCCGTGGTCGTGCCCGGCATCTCGATGACCAACTTCCTCCGCACGGCGATCAACTCGAAGCGCGGTTACGACGGCAAGGACAAGTCGAAGCAGATCTCCCCCAAGGAGTTTCGCTCGATGCTGAAGGGCGAGCTCGAGGTGCTCCACATGGACGACTCGTTCCTGCCGCGCTACATCAACGACGGGTTCTCGGGCGGTGAGAAGAAGCGCGCTGAGATCCTGCAGATGGCGATGCTCAAGCCCGAGATCGCGATCCTCGACGAGACCGACTCAGGCCTGGACATCGACTCGATCAAGTTCGTCGCCGAAGCGGTGAACCGCATGCGCGGCCCCGAGCTCGGCGTGCTGATCATCACGCACTACACGCGGATCCTCGAGTTCATCAAGCCCGATTTCGTGCACGTGCTGGTGGACGGGAAGTTCGTTCTGTCGGGCGGTCCCGAGATTGCGGCCCGCCTCGAGAAGACCGGTTATTCGGAATGGGCGGAGGCTGACGAGCCGGCCGTGTTGAAGGCTGAGGAGGCGAGCTGATGGCGACGGTACCCAAGCAGGTGGATGTGGCTGGAGCCGGCTTGGCCGGGCCAGACAGCTTGAGGGGGGACGTCCCCCCTCAGATAGACGTCGGCTCCGATTACAAGGAGAAGTACGGCTTCTTCGTTCCCGAGGACTACATCTTCAAGGCGAAGCGCGGCCTGAACCCGGAGATCGTCAAAGAGATCTCGTGGATGAAGAAGGAGCCCGAGTGGATGCTGAAGTTCCGGCTCCGCTCGCTCGAGATGTTCCGCAAGAAGCCGATGCCCGTCTGGGGCGCGGACCTCTCGGTGATCGACTTCGAGAACATCTTCTATTACCTCAAGGCGTCGGACAAGCAGTCGACGTCGTGGGAAGATCTGCCGCCCGACATCAAGAGGACCTACGACCGGCTGGGCGTGCCCGAGGCCGAGCGCAAGTTCCTGGCGGGCGTTTCCGCTCAGTACGAGTCGGAGGTCGTCTACCACTCGCTGCACGAGGAGCTCTCCAAGAAGGGCGTCATCTTCACGGACACCGATTCCGCGCTGCGCGACCACCCGGAGCTCTTCAGAGAGTACTTCGGAACCGTCATCCCGCCGGCCGACAACAAGTTCGCCGCGCTGAACAGCGCGGTGTGGTCGGGCGGATCGTTCATCTATGTTCCCAAGGGCGTGCGCGTCGACATCCCGCTGCAGGCTTATTTCCGCATCAACGCTGAGAACATGGGCCAGTTCGAGCGGACGCTGATCATCTGCGATGAGGGATCCTTCGTGCACTACATCGAAGGCTGCACGGCGCCGATCTACTCGACCGACTCCCTGCACTCGGCGGTGGTCGAGATCATCGTCAAGAAGGGCGCACGCTGCCGCTACACCACGATCCAGAACTGGTCGACCAACGTCTTCAACCTCGTGACCAAGCGGGCGCTCGCGTACGCCGACGCCACAATGGAGTGGGTCGACGGCAACCTCGGATCGCAGATCACCATGAAGTACCCCAGCGTCTACCTCATGGAGCCGGGCGCCAAGGGTGACGTGCTCTCGGTGGCGTTCGCGGGCAAGGGCCAGCACCAGGACGCCGGCGGCAAGATGATCCACGTGGCGCCGAACACGACGTCGACCATCACGTCGAAGTCGATCTCCAAGGGCGGCGGACGAACCTCATATCGAGGCCACATCAAGATGTATCCCGGCGCGAACAACTCGAAGTCGTTCGTCAAGTGCGACGCGCTCCTGCTCGACGACGAGTCGCGCTCGGACACATATCCGTACAACGACGTCGACGC
The DNA here is from genome assembly GCA_050734495.1 of Candidatus Dormibacteraceae bacterium. Lineage (GTDB taxonomy): Bacteria > Chloroflexota > Dormibacteria > Dormibacterales > Dormibacteraceae > Palsa-870. The sequence continues at coordinate 19,152 of JBOHUQ010000022.1, read as the reverse complement.
GGAGAACGTGACCCTCGGCCACGAGGCGACGGTGAGCAAGGTCTCCGACGAGCAGCTCTTCTACTTGATGAGCCGCGGGATCACCCGCAACGAGGCCGAGACGATGATCGTCAACGGCTTCATTGAACCCTTCACGAAAGAGCTCCCTCTCGAGTACGCGGTGGAGCTGAACCGGCTCATCCAGCTCGAGATGGAAGGCTCCGTAGGCTGAGCAGCGCGGGGCACTGCTAAATGGCGCTGACCCTGGACTCCCTGGATGTTCTCCAGGGCGAACCCGACTGGCTTGGGAGGCGTCGGCGAGGCGCGCTCGCCACGTATGAGCGGCTGCCCATGCCGAGCAAGACCGACGAGGAGTGGCGCCGCACCGACATCAGCGGGTTCAACCTCGTGCAGCTCTCCGAGCTCGAACACAAAAACGGCTTCAAGCTCGACGCGCTGTCTTCGCTGCCGCGCGGGGTGATCCTGGAGCCGCTGCGCGTGGCGGCTGAGAAGCACCCGCAGCTCGTCGAGCCATACCTGTTCTCGCTGATCAAAGCCGACCGTGATCGATTCAGCGCCCTGCACGCGGCGTTCTTCACCGGCGGCACGTTCCTTTACGTGCCGGATGGAGTGGAGGTCGTCGAGCCCATCGTCGGCCAGCACACCTCGCACGGCGGCGGCACGGCATTCCTGCCTCACACGCTCATCGTGGCCGGCCGTGGCGCCCGTTTCCACTACCTGGACGAGTACATCGGCCGAGACGACGAGCCTGCCGCTTACCGAAGTGGGTCGGCGGAGATCTTCGCCGGCGAAGGCGCCGAGGTCGGTTACGTGGCCGTCCAGAAGTGGGGACGGAACGCGTGGCATTTCGCCGACCAGCGTGCGCGCCTCGAGAAGGACGCCAGGCTGCGGCTCTTCAACGTCACGCTGGGCGCGCAGTTTTCCAAGACGCGGGTCGAAGCATCGCTCGCCGGCCAGGGCTCGGACGCCGAGCTGAAGGCGATCTACCTCGCTTCCGGAAAGCAGTTCTTCGATTTTCACACGCTGCAGGACCATCAGGTCGGCAACACGCGCTCCGACCTCCTGTTCAAGGGGGCGCTGCAGGACACCGCCCGCACGGTCTATGCCGGTCTGATCCGCATCGAGAAGGGCGCCGCGCGCTCCGACGCCTACCAGGCCAACCGCAACCTGGTGCTCTCCGACCACGCCAAGGCGACCTCGATCCCAATGCTCGAGATCGACAACAACGACGTCCGGTGCACGCACGGCGCCACCGTGGGGCCGGTCGACCCGTTGAGCATGTTCTACCTGCAGTCGCGCGGCATTCCAGCCCCGACCGCCAAGCGGATGATCGTCCAGGGATTCTTCGGCGACGTGCTGGACCGGATCCCCTTCGAGCACGCGCGCAACCTCATCGAGGCGGACCTCGAGGCGCGCCTTGGCTAGGTTTCGGGTCGCTTCTGTCGGCGAGCTTCCGGACGAAAGCGTCAAGCGGGTCGACGCCGGCATCACGCCGGTCTGTCTCGCGCACGCCGAGGACGGCAATTTCTACGCCCTGAACGACATCTGCACGCATGAGGAGTTCAACCTCAGCGACGGCGAGCTGTGGGGCATGGACGTCGAATGCCCGCAGCACGGCTCTCGGTTCAACCTCGTAACCGGGAAGGTGACCGGCCTGCCGGCCGTCATCCCCGCCAGGACCTACCCCGTATCGGTGGAGGGCGACGAGCTCTACATCGAGGTCCCAGACTGAGATGGCGATCAAGACCTTCGACGTCGCGACGATTCGCCAGGATTTCCCGATCTTCGAGACGGGGATCGCCTACCTCGACTCGGCGAACACCTCCCAACGGCCGCGCCAGGTGACCGGCGCGATGATGGAGTACTTCGAGAAGTTCAACTCGAACATCCACCGCGCCGCCTACCACATCGCCGAGGAGGCGACCGTTCGCTACGAGGCGACGCGGGAAAAGGTGCGCGAGCTCATCAACGCGGGCTCTACGAAGGAGATCGTTTACACGCGCGGGACGACCGAGGCGATCAACCTGGTCGCCTACACGTGGGGCCGCCAGCACATCAAGCAGGGTGACCTCATCGTCCTGACGATCATCGAGCACCACTCGAACATCGTCCCGTGGCAGATCCTGGCGGCGGAAAAGGGAGCGACGATCGAGTACGTCGACATCGACGAGCGCGGCGAGCTGCGCCTGGACCAGTTCCACAACCTGCTCGAGCGATCGCCGAAGCTCGTCGCGTTCGGGCAGGTCAGCAACGCCCTCGGCACGATCAACCCGGTCGAAGAGATGGTCGCCGCGGCCAAGGCCGCCGGCGCGACGGTGCTGGTCGACGGCGCGCAGGGCGCCCCGCACCAGGGCGTCGACGTCCGCGCCCTCGGCTGCGACTTCTACGCCTTCAGCGGCCACAAGATGCTGGGGCCGACCGGCGCCGGCATCCTTTACGGGCGTCGCGAGCTGCTCGAAGCGATGGATCCTTTCATGTCCGGCGGCGACATGATCAAGACCGTGCGCGTCGAGGGAACGACCTATCACGATCTGCCGTGGAAGTTCGAGGCAGGCACGCAGGCGATCGCCGAGGTCATCGGCCTGGGCGCGGCGGTCGATTACCTGGGCGCTCTGGGCATGGACGCCGTCCGCCTACACGAGCGCGAGATCACCGAATACGCCTACGAAGCGCTGAGCGATGTCGAGGGGCTGACGCTCTACGGGCCGCCGCCTTCCCGGCGCGCCGGCGTCATCTCGTTCTCGGTCGATGGAATCCACCCGCACGACCTGGCCACCATCGCCGACCGCGACCAGGTGTGCCTGCGGGCGGGCCACCACTGTGCCATGCCGCTCATGACCCGGCTGGGAGTCGCCGCCACGGCCCGTGCATCGTTCTACGTTTACACGCAGAAGGATGAAGTCGACCGGCTCGTCGGTTCCATCAAAGAGGCCCAGAGGATTTTCAAGTGAGCACGGGAACCGCCGCCGACGACCAGTTCTATCGCGAGTACATCCTCGACCACTACAAGAACCCGCGCAACTTCGGCAGGCTCGAAAACCCGGACATCAGCCACGAAGAAGACAACCCTTTGTGCGGCGACGTGATCGGGATGGATTTTCGGATCAAGGACGGGGTGATCGACGACATCCGGTTCCACGGGCGCGGATGCGCGATCTCGCAAGCCTCGGCCTCCCTGCTGACGGAGCGACTGAAAGGCCTTCCGCTGGAAGACGCGAAGAAGATCGGAAAGGCGGACGTGCTTGGGGAGCTCGGCATCGACATCTCACCCGCGCGAATCAAGTGCGCGCTGCTGTCGCTGAAGGTGTTGAAGGTGGGCGCTTACGGGTTGGCCGGCAGCTATGAGAATGAAGAGGACGAGGACTGAATGATGGAAACAAGGAAAGAGGAAGCCCCCTTTCGCGATTTGAAGCTGGACGACATCAAGAAGCTCATCGACGAAGGCTATGACGTAGTCGACGTGCGCGAGGACTGGGAGTGGAACAAGGGCCACGTGCCCGGTGCGCGGCACGTCGTGCTCAATACGCTGCTGGCCAATCCGAGCGCACAGAAGTTCGGCGATCGCACGATTTTCGTATGCGCGATGGGCGAGCGCTCGGCGGTGGCGTCTGAGATGGCGGTCGCCCTTGGCGTCAAAGACGTCGTGAACTTCCGCGGCGGCACCAAGGCATGGAAAGACGCGGGGCTACCGCTGGAGATGCCGTGACGGATTTTGCACCGACCACCCAGGCCACCGCGGATGCGACGGTCAAGCCCGAGGATGTGATCGAGGTCTTGCGCCAGTGCTTCGATCCCGAGATCCCGGTCAACATCGTCGACCTCGGACTGATCTACGACATCGCGATCAAGCCGGCCCGCGTGGACATCAAGATGACGCTGACCGCGTTGGGCTGCCCGATGGCCGCCGACGTGATGGCCGATGTCCGCGACCACCTCCTGACGCTGCCCGGCATCAACGAAGCTGGAGTCGACATCGTCTACGAACCGGTCTGGTCCCCAGAGCGCATGTCCGAAGAAGCGCGCTGGGAACTCGGAATGGTCTGACGGTATGAGGTATAAGAGAAAACCCGGATGGTCTTCTCTCATCGCCAGGCGCTTCGCGCCTGGCCGCTCTCATTCCGGTATAGCGATGGGACTTGTCTAAGTAGTACTCCAAGCGACGCATGCGCCAACAAGCGCGCTGGGGACGGCCGGACTAAATCCGGCCTACTTGCGACGGGTCTGACGGGACGGGTAGCGAATTACGCGGGGCCTACTCGGGTCAGGCCTAAAGGGACGCGGTCTCGAGCTGTAACGCGGTTGGTCGATTGGTTTCGCCACCAGGCTGCTTCGCAGCGCTCGCACGAGCACGGCGGGCCGGCGGGCTCGGCATGCTCGGCCAGCGAGCCGCCGATCAGGTGGAACATGGCCGCGACGATCGTTACAGGACGTAGAGATGACATTTGGTGCCTCCGACGTGTGGTTTCAGTAAGGCTAACGCATGGGTACCCGATTTCCTGCCAGCGCCAACCATTTGTTGCCTGCCGAACAGACAAAGTCTCCGCGAAGCGGCGGCTGGATGGGGAGGTGGAGTAACCCAGGACTATCAACAGCCGGGGTGCGTGACGGTGCCATTCGAGTCGATCGACGCCGAATTGCAGGTGCCTGAGTGAAATGTCAGGTGCCCGTTGACGCAATCGTAGTAATAGGGTCCGGTGACAAGGCCGCTGCCTCCGCCACTGGACGAACCATGGACCGGGCACACGATCATTCGCTCCGTGACCTCAAAGCCGGCCACCAGGACGACCACGGCCAAAGCGGCCGCCGCCAAGGCCGAGATCGACGATGCGGCAATGAAGCGACCCCGCATCGTGCGTACCGCCGCTCCGGTCGCCATCGCGCCCGCGATCAGAAGCGGCAGTCCAATCGAAAAGATGGCGAGGACGCCGAGCACGAGCAGACCGCCCGCGGCGCCCGCGCGCAACGACCGCCGCACCACAGCTCTCCACCGGCGCAGGAGCGAGGCCGCGAGCAGAGCCGCCAACCCAACGAGATAAGCGGCGACAAAAGCGACAGTTGCAACCTCGGGTCGAGCACCGCCCTGCCCAAGCATCAGACCCAGATACGCGGCAGCGGTCGTAACCGAAAAGACAAGCGCAAACCACGTCATGAATCGAGCGGCCCGACTGTCTGCGAGCTGCGTTTCCCTCATCTCTCGAAAACAGTAGGCCAGTGGTCGTGAATCGGCCGTCCGTACACTTATACCTCGTGCCGGAGTTCAGCCCAGGGCTCGAAGGAGTCGTCGCCGCGCAGACCGCGGTCAGCGAGGTCGATGGCGCCAATGGCCGGCTCATCTACAGGGGCGGCTACCTGATCGAGGACCTCGCCCCTGTGGTCACGTACGAGGAGGTCGCGTATCTCCTGTGGCACGGCAGTCTTCCGGACAAGTCGGAGCTCGACGCAATTCGCAAGCAGATGGCGTCCGCCCGCGTTTTGACCAAGGCGGCGCGCGGGGCCCTCATGTCGACCGACCCGGCGACCGACCCGATGGACGTCCTTCGCACGGTGGTTTCGGCGCAGGGCGCGACCAATGCGCTGGTCAAGCCAACCCTCGAAGAGGCCATCGCGCTGACCGCCGTCTTTCCAACCATCGTCGCGGCGGCTCACCGCCGGCGCATGGGCGGTGAGGTGATCGATCCGCATGACGACCTCTCGCACACGGCGAACCTGCTTTGGATGATGGAGGGCAAGGAGCCCGCTGTCGACCGGGTCCACTGGGTCGACTCGTACATGGTGCTGCTCGCCGATCACGGCCTCAATGCTTCGACCTTTGCGGCCCGAGTCATCGCGTCGACCGGAAGCGATCTCACGTCGTCAGTCGTGGGCGCGATCGGCGCCTTGAAGGGTCCGGCGCATGGCGGCGCAACGCTGGCAGCCCGCTCCATGCTGGACAAGATCGGCTCGGAAGCCAACGCGGAGCAATGGCTGCGCGAGGCACATGAACGCCACGAGCGCTTCGCGGGCTTCGGCCATCGCGTGTACCGGACGTACGACCCGCGGGCGAAGATCCTGCGCGAGATGGCCGGCACCGCGGCGCCTGAGCTGCACCGCACGGCGGCCCGCACCGAAGAGCTCGCGCTTCACATCCTGCACGAGGCGCATCCGGAAAGACCGAACGCAACCAACGTGGATTTCTGGGCCTCGGTCGTGCTGACGGGCGCCGGCATCCCCAAGGAGATGTTCACGTGCATGTTCGCCACCTCACGCGTGGTGGGCTGGACCGCTCACGTGCTCGAATCGCTGGGCGACTTGCGGATCATCCGACCGGCCTCCGAGTGGATCGGACCCGAGCCTGGGAAGAAGCCCGCGGCCATCGCCAAGAGATGAGCTCGTACGTCCCTGGCCTCGAGGGCATCGTCGCGGCGCAAACGGCGATGTCAATGGTGGATGGCGCGAACGGACGGCTCGTCTATCGCGGCTACGTCATCGCCGACCTGGCCGAGGAGATGTCGTTCGAGGAGGTGGCCTACCTCCTGTGGTACGGACACCTGCCGACTCGAGTCGAGCTCGACGGCCTCACGAAAGAGCTGGCCGCCTCGCGCGCGCTGACAGAGGCCGCGACCATCGCGCTCGATGCGTTGCCGATGGATACCGATCCCATGGACGTGCTCAGGAGCGTGGTTTCGATCCAGGGCGTTGAGCATAAGCTGGAAAAGCCAACCATCCCGCTCGCGATCCATGCGACTGCGTCTTTCCCCACGATCTTGGCGACGTTTCATCGCAGGCAGCTGGGGATCGCGCCCGTCAAACCGCGGCCGGACCTGGGCCACGCTGCCAACTACCTGTACATGCTCGATGGGAAGGAATCGAGCCCCGAGCTCGTCCGCGCTCTGAACACGTACCTCGTCTTGCTCGCCGACCACGGCATGAACGCGTCGACGTTCGTGGCCCGGGTGATAGCTTCCACCGACTCAGACCTCGCCTCATGCCTCGTGGGCGCGATCGGCGCGCTGAAGGGCCCGGCCCACGGAGGTGCGCCCTCGGCGGTGATGGACCAGCTCGAGCAGATCGGCACGGCCGAGAACGCAGAACGATGGATGCGCGCGGCCCGTCAAGACAAGGTGCGATTCATGGGCTTCGGCCATCGCATATACCGGACGTATGACCCGCGCGCGAGGATCCTCAAGGAGCTGTGCGCGCGCCTCAACCCCAAGTTCTATGAGCTTGCTTCCAAAGTCGAGGAAACGGCGCTGCAGATCCTCCACGAAGAACATCCCGAGCGGCCGCAGGCGACCAACGTCGAGTTCTACTCGGCCGGCGTTCTGCAGGCGATCGGCCTGCCGAAGGAGTACTTCCCGCCCACGTTTGCCGTGTCCCGCGCGTCGGGTTGGACCGCCCACGTGCTGGAGCAGAGCGCGCACAACCGCCTCATCCGGCCGCAGTCGGAGTACGTCGGACCGGAACCTCATAAACCAGTGCCCCTATCCGAGCGGGGTTAGCCCATCCCGCGGCCGCGACTCTTGAATCTGGTCGCGGTCGGTCTCAGTTGGTTCCTGGTTCTAGGTGGCGGTTTCATCGCCTGGAACGTCATCGCTGTACCGCTCAGCCGGGAGATCCTCGACAACGACCTCACGCTGGCGTACATCGGCGCCCGCATCGGAATCGAGCACGGCTGGAACCACCTCTACTCGCTGAGCCTCCAAGGTCAGCTGTTCAGGCAGCTGCGGCCGAGCGCACCTTTCAACGATGGGGAGCGATTCATCTCGCCACCGCCGAGCGCCTGGGTGCTCGTGCCGCTCATGGTGCTGGGCGCCGCTGGAACGGTCTACGTTTGGCTCGTGGCGTCGGTCGCCGCGCTGGTCGCCGCCTGGTGGATGGCCGCGCCCGGCTCGACACGAGCCCTGGCCCTATGGCTGATTGCCGCGCTGGCCTGGTACCCGGTCCAGTACAGCCTCAGTCTGGCGCAGCCTGACCTGATCGTCCTGCTGGCCGCCGTGGCCTGCTGGAAGCTGGCGGAGAACGGAAGGCTGTACCTCGCCGGCGCCGTGCTGGGAGTCTCCGTGCTCAAGCCCCAGCTCACGCTGGCGGTGCCCCTGGTCCTCCTGGTCGCCGGAAGGTGGCGCATCGCCGCGGCTTGGGCTGTGACCGTCGGCGTCCTGGCCGTCGTTTCTCTGCTGGCGATCGGGCAGCAAGGATTGAGCGACTACCGCATGTTGCTGGCCGGCGCGGAACACGTGGCCAACAACCGCTACTTCACACCCGCCTACATCTTCGGCGCGGGTCCCCTCAGCTACGCCGCGCAGGCGGTCCTGGTGGCGATCGGGCTGGCCGGCGCCTACGTCAACCGCCGCGCCAGCCTCGCCCGGCTCTTCGCCATCGGCCTCGTGACCAGCACGCTCGGCGCGACGTACTGGCACCTGCAGGACTACGCGATCCTGGTCGGCGCCGCCTGGCTTTTCTGGCGGGACCCATCGCCCGGCTGGCAGCGCTGGTGGCTGGTGGTGGTCGCGGTTGGAGGCGAGCTCGGTTGGGCGCTGACCCCGCTGCCGATCCTGGTGGGGCTCACGGTCTGGGTGATCTACCTCGCGCTGTCTCAACCGCGAGCTCTCCGCACAGCCGAGGCGCGATGATCATCTCATCCGTCGCGATCCGGCACGCGCGTCTGATCGTCATGGCGATGGCCCTGATGACGGCGACCGCCATCCTCTGGCTGTCGCACACGTACACCTTCTATTTCGACGAATGGACCTTCATCCTGACCGCACCCGATTGGACGTGGATCTCATACTTGCGGCCGCACAACGAGCATCCCGTGATGCTTCCGCGGCTCATCTACGCGGCGCTTCTTTCAACGGTCGGCCTCCGCAGCTACCTGCCTTACATGACCGTGCTGCTCGCCCTGCATGCCACCAACGGCGTGCTGCTCTTCGAGATCGTGCGCCGGCGCGCCGGCGATCTTGTCGCGATCGCGTGCGCCGCGATGTTCCTGGTGCTCGGCGCCGCGTGGGAGAACCTCCTGTGGGCCTTCCAGATCGCCTTCCTCGGTTCGGTTGCCTGCGGACTCGGCATGCTGCTGGCGCTTCAGGCGCCCTCGACCACGCGCCGCCTGCTGGCCGCCTCGCTGCTGCTGGCCGCCTCGCTGGCATTCTCGGGGATTGGGATCGTGTTTGCCGCCGCCGCGGCGACCACGCTCCTGCTGACCCCCGCTCGGCGCGGGGAGCTTCTCTGGTTTGCGCCGGTGATCGGGCTGTTCGGCGTGTGGTACCTCGCCTTCGGGCGCGGCGGAACGCCTGTCAACCCGCCGCCGACGGCCGTCAACGTCCTGCTGGTACCGCTCTTCGTGTCATGGGGCCTTGGACAGAGCGCAGCCGGTCTGATCGGTGAAAGCGGGTCTTGGGGGCCGCCGATGCTGGTGGGGGCGGCCTGGGCGCTCACGCTGACTTGGTGGCGACGCAGGCCCGATCCCTTCGCGCTCGGCGTGCTGGCGGCTCTCCTGGCTGTCTATTTCGTGACCGGCCTTGGGCGCGCTCAGAACGGCATCCAGACGGCGGGTGCTGGTCGGTACCTGTACGAAGGCGCTGCCTTCTGGCTCATCCTCCTGGGCGGCGACGTGGCTCGCCACCTGCCCTGGCGCGGTACCTGGCGGCCGGCCCTCGCCGCCTGCCTTTTCCTTGCCTGCTTCAGCAGCGCTGTGGTGCTCCTCTCGTTCGCCGCCGCCAAAGGCGTCCAGATGCAGCGCCAGGTGGCCGACCTCCAGGCGCTGGCTTACGAGCGCTCGGACCCCTGCCTCAACCCATACGCGACCGCAGACGCCCTGGTGATGCCCCAGGTCAACGACGCGACCGCCTACTACCGGGCGACCGACCGCTACGGCGACCCCACAGCGGGGATCCCGGTCACCGATCGCGCCGACTTCAACCGGGCGCGCCAGAACCTCGTTCGACCAGGCTGCCGCTGAAGTCGTTTCGAACCGGCTTCTACACTTATTTCAAGTGCCCGCTTTTGACTTCGACGTGGCGATTCTGGGAGGCGGGATGGGTGGTTACCCCGCCGCGATCCGAGCGTCCCAGCTCGGCTTGAAGGTTGCCCTGGTGGAAGCCGACAAGCTCGGCGGCACCTGCCTGCACATCGGCTGCATCCCGACCAAAGCCCTGCTCGAGTCGTCTGAGCTGTACCACCGGGTTGCGGCGCGCGGGGCGGAGTTCGGGGTCGACGCCGATAAGGTGCGATTCGACTACGCCCGCATCGCGGCGCGTCGCGACTCGGTCGTGGCTCAGCTTTACAAGGGCGTCCAGTACCTGATGAAGAAGAACAAGATCGAGGTGGTGGCCGGCAGCGGCCGCGTCCGCGACCGCAACACGCTCGAGATGGGCGCGAAGCAAATCAAAGCCCAGCACCTCATCGTCGCCACCGGCTCAACGGTCAGGACTCTGCCCGGGCTCGAATTCGACGGCCAGTTCATCATCTCGTCCGACCACGCCACCCTGGCCACTACTCTGCCCGAGTCGATCTGCATCATCGGCGCCGGAGCGGTAGGCGTTGAGTTCGCGACGCTCTACAACGAGCTCGGCGTCAAGGTCACGCTGATCGAGGCGCTGGACCGCCTGGTGCCGCTCGAGGACGAGGAGATCTCCAAGGAGATGCTGTCCGCGTTCAAGAAAGCCGGCATCGACTGCCGGCTGAGCGTGAAGGTGAAGGGCGCGAAGAAGGCGCGTGATGGCGTGAGTGTCGACACGGACCAGGGCGAGGTTTGGGCTCGCCAGCTGCTCGTCGCGGTGGGACGCGCGCCGCGGTCGAAGGACATCGGGTTGGAGCAGGTCGGAGTGGCCACGCACCCCAACGGGTTCATCGAGGTCGACGAGTGGATGCGCACTTCGGCGGAGTCGGTGCACGCAATCGGGGACGTGGTCGGCGGTTTCCTCCTCGCGCATGCCGCCGCGCACGAGGGCATGACGGCGGTCGAGGACATCGCGGGACAGCGAGTCGCCCCGATGGACCAGGACCTCGTCACGCGTTGCACGTACTCGCATCCGCAAATCGCTTCGGTCGGCCTGACCGAGAAGCAGGCCAAGGAGAAAGGCCACGAGGTGCGGATCGGAAAGTTTCCCTTCACCGCCCTCGGCCGCGCGATCATCCACGGCGAGACTGGCGGCTTCGTGAAGATCGTGGCGGACGGTAAGACGGGTCAGGTGCTCGGCACGCACATCGTCGGAGCGAACGCGACGGAGCTCATCGCCGAGCCGGCGCTGACCCAACTGTTCCAGGGCGACGCGTGGGAGCTGGGTCGCAACATCCACCCGCACCCGACGCTGAGCGAGGCGGTCATGGAGGCCGCGATGGCCGTCGACGGCCACGCCATCCACATCTAGTGTCAACCACAAAGCCTCGGGAACAGATGACGAAGGCACCCGGGCCCGAATTCAAGCCCGAGTGGCGATTCCAGGAACCGATCGCCTGGCGCGACACAGACCTCGACGAGGCGACGCTCAAGGAATGGTTCAACTACATCCTGCTCGGGCGCCAGGTCGACTACCGCTTCCAGGTCCTCAACCGACAGGGCCGCGCTCCGTTCATCATCTCCTGTGCCGGGCATGAGGCCGCCCAGATCGGCGTCAGCTGGCCGCTGAAGCCGAAGTACGACTGGCTCGCGCCTTACTACCGCGACGTGGTTCTCTGCATGCGCATGGGGATGACCCCACTCGACCTCATGCTGTCGGTGCTCGCGAAAGCGGCCGACCCGGCCTCCGGAGGCAAGCAGACGCCCGGGCACTTCTCGGATTCGCGCCACAACATCACGTCAGGTGGATCGCCGGTCGCTACGCAGATGGTGCGGGGGGCCGGGGTGGCGTACGGACTGAAGATGGACGGCACTGACAAGGTGCTGATGACCTGCTACGGCGAGGGCGCAGGATCTGAAGGCGACGCGCACGAGGCGTTCAACTTCGCCGCGATCTACAAGGTGCCCGAGGTCTTCGTGTGCGAGAACAACGGCTTCGCCATCTCCACACCCTTCCGCAAGGAATACGCGATCGATTACGTCGCGCAACGGGCGGCGGGTTACGGGTTTCCAGGCGTCACAGTGGACGGCCGCGACCCTGTCACCTGCTACGTCGCGGCGAGCGAAGCGATCGCCCGCGCGCGCGCCGGTGAGGGACCAACCCTGATCGAGTGCCTGGTCGACCGGCTGGGCGCCCACTCCTCAGAGGACGATCAACGCCGCTACCGCACGCAGGACGAGATCGACAGACTGGCGCAAAACGACTGCCTCGAGGTGTTCAAGAAGCGCCTGCTCGACGAGGGCGTGCTGAGCGCGAAGGAGATTTCCGAGTACGAGGAGCGGGTCAAGGAAGAGGTGTCCAAGGCGACTCAGGAAGGCATGCAGTCGGCCGACCCTGAGCCCGAGGATGCGCTTGCGAACGTCTACGGCACGGGCGCGCCCGCGGCGATGGAACCGGGCCCCGGCGTGGAGACCGAGGAAATGAACATGGTGGCCGCGCTCCGGTCGGCGCTGACCGAAGAGATGGAGCGCGACGATCGCGTGATGGTGCTCGGCGAGGACGTCGGACAGAAAGGAGGCGTGTTCCTCGTCACCGACGGGCTGCGCGCTCGGTTTGGCGAAGCCCGCGTCATCGACTCACCTCTCGCCGAGTCATCGATCGCCGGCGTGGCCCTGGGCCTTGCGATCTACGGCAAGAGGCCCGTGGCCGAGATGCAGTTCACCGACTTCGCGCACATGGCGTTCAACTCGATCACCAACGAGGTGGCCAAGTACCGCTACCGCAGCGACGGTGACTGGTCGGTGCCGATGGTGGTTCGCGCGCCAATGGGCGGCCATGCGCACGGCGCCCTGTATCACTCGCAGTCGATCGAGGCGCGCTTCGCGACGCCTGGGCTGAAGATCGTGATCCCGTCGAGCCCATACGAGGCGAAGGGATTGCTGCTCGCCGCCATCCGCGACCCTGACCCGGTGCTCTTTTTTGAGCACAAGCGGCTCTACCGGATGTTCAAAGAACCGGTGCCGAAGGGCGAGTACATCATCCCGCTGCAGAAGGCGCGAACGTTCCGCGAGGGAGCCGACATCTCCGTCTTCTGTTACGGGCTCATGGTCCACTATGCCAACGAGGCTGCCAAGAACCTGGATGCGGAGGGGGTGAGTGTCGAGATCATCGACCTGCGCACCGTCTACCCGCTGGACCGGGAGGCGATCATCGCCTCGGCGAAGAAGACTGGCAAGTGCTTGGTCCTCTACGAGGACAACTTCAGCGTCTCGGTCGGCTCGGAGGTGGCTGCGTTGATCGCCGACGAGGCGTGGAGCTGGCTCGACGCGCCCGTGAAGCGGTTCGGCGGCCTGGACGTGCCCTCGATGCCGTACGCGATCCCGATGGAGGAGTACTTCATGCCAACTCCCGAAAAGATCACCAAGGCCCTGCGCGAGCTGGCAGCCTACTGATGGCCAACACAACCCGCGTCGTCATGCCACAGCTCGGAGAGTCTGTCCACGAAGGGACGATCTCGAAGTGGCTCGTCAAGGTCGGCGACAAGGTCGTCGAGTTCGAGCCCATGCTCGAGGTCGACACCGACAAGGTCAACGCCGAGGTGCCGGCGCCAGTCACCGGGATCCTGCGCGAGATCCTGGCGAAGGAAGGCGAGACCGTGCAGGCGGGTGCGGAGATCGCGGTCGTAGAGCTGAGCTCGGACGGAAAAGCCACGGCGCCCCCAGAACCCGCAGCCCCAGCCCCAGCCCCCACCGCGGCCGCGGCCGCGCCGAAAGCTCCGGAGGAAACGGCAGCAGCTGCCCCCTCTCCCCGCAGGGGAGCAATCAGTGAGTCCGAACCTCCTCGCGCTGGCGCGCAGGGTCTGGGAGAGGGTGATTCGCACAAGGCCACGCTGGGCACCGGCGAGCACCGCTACTCACCCGCGGTGCAGATGCAGGCCTCGGAGCTGAAGGTCGACCTGTCCAGGGTGGTCGGGACGGGCATCGGCGGGCGTGTCACCAAGAAGGACGTTCAGGACTTCGCCGCCCAAGCCAAGACGGCTCCGGCCGCTGCTCCCGCCCCTTCAGCCGCCAAACCTGGGGAGGGCGACGAGGTCGTCCAGCTCACGCGGGTCCGCCGGCTGATCGCCGAGAACATGGTCCGCTCCAAGACGACCATCCCTCACGCCTGGCAGACGCAGGAGGCGGACATGTCCGGCGTCGTCGCCAACCGGGCCGCGAACAAGGTGGCGTTCCAGAAGCAGGACGGCTTCTCGCTCACCTATCTGCCGTATGTGATGGCCGCGACCGCGTCAGCGCTCCGCGAGCACCCGCAGGTAAACGCGACCTTCAACGAGACCGAGCTCATCATCCACCGCGACATCAACCTCGGCATCTCGGTCGGCCTCGAGGACACGCTCATCGTCCCGGTCGTGCGCAGAGCCGACGGCCTGTCAATCGCCGGCCTCGCCCGCGCGGTCAACGACCTCGCGTCGCGCGCCAAGAGCAAGCAGCTGAAGGCGGACGACCTCGCCGGTGCGACGTTCACGGTGAACAATTCCGGAACCTTCGGGACCCTGTTCAGCTACTCGGTGATCAACCCGGGCCAGGCAGGAATCCTGACCATGGAGGCGATCGTCGATCGGCCGGTGGCAGTCAACGGGATGATCGGAATCAAGCCGATGATGTACCTCTGCTTCTCATTCGACCATCGCGTGCTGGACGGACTCCAGGCGGCGCGCTTCCTCACCTCCTGCCGCAAATGGCTGGAGGCTGTTACGGCTGAGTCGCCGGTTTACTGATCAGCAGCTCATAGATTCCGAAAGTCCCCGCGGATTGGAAGGCCGTGTCGATGTACTCGACGAGCGGTCTGCGCGGCACCGGTCGCCCCTCCGCCTCGAAATCGAGCACCGCCTGGTTGCGGACCACGCATACGTCCTGCCGGCCGCTGATCTCGGTGACGATCGACTGCTGCTTCGCGGCATCAAGGCTGAAGACCCAGATCCCAACATCGGAGTAGAGCGACGCGAGCCCCGCCTTTTCGGTCCACAGGTTCAGGCTTTCCATGCGCGGCAAAGTGATCAGGGTCGTACAGTCCCGGTCAGCGACAGATGCAAGGGACTGCAACACGGAGACCTGCACGGATGGCAGTCGCATCAGCTCCGTCCCGGGCAACCCGAGGGGCCGGCCTGACGTGTAATTCATTCCGCTGAGGTAGACGAACAACCCCCACACGGCGACGTTCACCACCACGGCTCCTCGCGGCAGCGATCTCGATATCGTCAACAGGGACTCGCTCCTCGTCGTGAGCGCCAGCGCTCTCAGCTGCCTCAACCCGTCGTTGAAGGTGACGGCGCCAACAGGCACCAGCATCACTGCCGCGAGCCACTCTTGGGTGCCGGCGACTGGGTAGACCTGAAGCGCCCCCATCACGGCCAGCACTGGCAGGAGCACGCGGGCCCAGGGGTCGGTGGGGTTTTCCGCGTCGCCGCGTGGAGGCAGCATCGCGACCCACGCCAGCGGGAGCGCCAGGAGCCAGTACCACGAAGGAAGCAGCAGCACAGAAAAACACGCGAATGCTCCGATCCCGATGCGCGAGAAAGCAGGGACGGCGGGTGACATCCGCGCTCCGACTCTCTTGAGGAGAATCGCAACCGCAAAAGCTAGCGACAGCACCGCCCACCCGACGTGGAGGATGGTGACCATGGTCGGCACGACGAACAGTTCCGGAAGACCGAGCGCGCTCACGACTGATCCCACCAGGTCTGCGGGCCGCAACCCTGCCGCGGCGGCGATTCCGAGACATGCGACTGCGAGCGTGGTGCCGCCTGCGATCAGCCGGATGACGTCACCGCGCGATACGTGCGGGGCGGCGGCTGCGAAACCTGCGATCGCGACTCCCGCCGCCGAGAGTGACATGAGCAGCGCCAGCTGCCAAACCCAGGGCAGATCGAACAACCGTGTCATCAGAACAAGCGGAGCCGCAACCAGGACCACGGCCATCGCCGGGACCAGCCAACGCCGCCACCGGCCGCTTGCGCATACCACGAGCGTGAACGCCACCGCAAGGCCGCCAAAGACACCGACGTTGATCTTCACCAGCACGATGGCAGCCACCACCGCGCCGATGAGTGCCGCCGCGGCGCGTGGGAAGCGGGCCCGGTAGACGGCGAGCGCGGCGAGAGTCACGAGCAGGACGCCGATCAGGGCCTGCGGATGCATCGGCTCGGCCTTAAAGTTCGAGAAAGCGTGAAAGGTGAGGAACTGTCCGGCCACTCCCAGCCAGAGGTTTCGCGTCAGTCCGAGGACGACGAGCCCGCCGATGAGGCTTCCCAACAGCCAGAGAACAAGGGTGACGATGCGGCCGTTGTCGGTGGTGACCGCGAGGCCCAGGATGCGGAAAACGCCGCCCATCACCTCGTAGTAGAAGGGACCGTACAGCTGGTAGGCGAGATGCCCTCCGATGTAATCGCGGAGGGTCCATAGGAAATAGCCCTCGTCGTCATACGACTGGAAGACGCTGAACATCGAAAAGAACCCGACGGGCGCGAGGATCATGGTGGTCACCCCCAACGCCAGCGCGGGAGGGCGATTCAGCTGCGTTCGATCGAAAGGATGCTGATAAAGAAGCTCGCGAACACCGTTTGTGAGCCGAGAGCCAGCAGCACGACAGCCGGGATCACCTCGCGCATCGTGAGCGACGGATTCAGGCTTCCAAACCCGACCGCGCCCCAGCTCGCGACGGCCAGGATCAGCGCAACGACGCCGATCAGCGCCATCAGTGCGCCCGCAGCCAGCCCGATCTCCAGCGTCACGTAGCGCGAGACCGATTCCAGAGGCGGGTAGGGCGGGTGGAATCCCGCTCTGATGGCGAAGATCTTCGTGAAGAGTGCGAACAGCACCATCTGATACCCGAGCAGAGCGAGAAAGCCCGCGATCAGCAGCGTGTGGATGTCGAACCGCAGGCTGCCCAGGTACAGCGGGCCGGGAAGGAGGGCGAGGGACAGCAGGATCCCGAACGCAAAGAGGGCGAGGCCTGGATAGAGGAAAAGCCACCTCGGGCTGAACAGGAGCATGAACCGCAGATGCCGCCAACCGTCGCGCCACGTGCGCAGGTGCGGTGGTCGCGAGCGCCCGTCCGGGCGCAGCGTCACTGGCACCTCGGCGATTCTCATGCGCTTGAGCGCTGCTTTGATCACCATCTCGCTCGCGAACTCCATGCCCGTGGCGCGGAGCCTCATCTGCTCGTAGGCATCCTTGCGGAATCCGCGCAAGCCGCAGTGCGCGTCGCCTACCGGAGTGTGAAAGAAGATCCGGCTGATCAACGTCAAGACGGGGTTGCCGACCCAGCGATGTGACCACGGCATGGCGCCTGGCTGGATGCCCCCCTTGAAGCGGTTACCGATGACCAGGTCGGAGCCGTCACGCAGCTTTTCGATCAGCGGCGCGATTGCCGTGAAGTCGTAGCTGTCATCAGCATCGCCAATGATCACAAAGCGACCCCGCGCGGCGTTGATGCCGCCAATCAACGCGCTGCCATAGCCCTTCCTCGCGACCTGGACCACCCGAGCGCCCAGCTCTTTCGCGATCACCTGGGAGCCATCGGCGCTGCCGTTGTCAGCCACGATGATCTCGGCTGCCAGGCCACCGCGTTCGATCGCCTGCTGAGCTTTCTGGATGCAGGTCGCCAGCGTTTCGGCTTCGTTCAGGCACGGCATGACGATCGAAACCTCGACCGCCTTGGGCGTGGAGGTCTCAGAGCGCTTGGGAGCTCGCTGCGCGATGGTCACTGAGGCAGGTTAACGCGCGTGACCGGGATCAGCTTGCCTGGAAATAGAAATGGCCCCAACGGATCGCCTCTCGAGGACCGGTACCGGCCTTGCGACCTATTCCTGCCCTTTTGAACGTTTCCCTCGGGGCCGTTGCCAACACTAAAGGCACACCTGGAGCGGCGCAAGTCCGAAAGTCAGTTCGCCGCCAACCTACGAGTAGTAGCCGTACAAGCTGCGAAACTCTCGGCGTGCCCCTGAACCTCCACGACGCAGACGAGCTGATGGGTCGCGCGCATGCCAGGGCTTCGGAGCTGGGCATCAAGGTCACGGTCGCGGTCGTGGACGAGGGGGCCAATCTCGTCGCGCTCGCGCGGATGGACGGCGCCGCTCCCCTGACGCCGCAGATTGCGGAGGCGAAGGCAGTCGGAGCCGCGATGCTGCACCGCGACGGCGCGGCGCTCGGGGAGCTGGCCAAGGACCGTCCCGGATTCTTCAGCGTCGCCGATCGCCTGGTCCGAGTGCCAATCGTCCCCGGCCTTGGTTCGGTGCTGATCAAGCGCGACGGCAAGGTCGTCGGAGCGGTGGGCGTCAGCGGCGGGCGGCCTGAGCAAGACCTCGAATGCGCGGAGGCGGGGATCAGCTCAGTCTGATCGTGCGCAGCGGCTCGTAGACCGCGCCGGCCCTACCCAGGTGGCTGCTGTACAGGACGAGTTCGTCCGCTTGCCAGGGCGTGAGTGCGGGCGGAGCTGGAAGCGGCGGAAGGGCTGCCCCATCGCGTGGTCGGGCGCGCGCCAGCGTGAGGTGCGGCTGAAACGGGCGAGCGTCCGGCTCCAGCCCCGCACGCACGCACTCCGACTCTACCTGCGCGGCCAGCTCGCGCGCGTGGTCGGCGCCGGTGCGCACCTGGAGCCAGACCACGCGAACCAGCCGTCCACGCTTGAACGTCCCGCCCTCGCCGACGCCGAGCTCGAAGCCGCGCAGCGGCAGCTGGTCCAGGCGTCCCGCGACCTGGTCCACCACGTTGCGCTCGACATTGCCGATAAACCGAACCGTCAAGTGCAGGTTGCGCGGCGGCGTCCAGCGAAATTGGGGCGCCCCTGACGAGCACGCGGCGAGGTACAACTCCAGCTGGTCGCGTTGTGCTTCGGGCACCGGGAGCCCGAAGAACGCGCGGACCTTCAGCGGTTGGCCGGCTTCTTCCAGTTTGCGGGGGCCCAGCTGCTCGGTGAGGTCGGCCGCCAGCCGTAATGACTGCTCACGGAATCGATGCCGTCCGCGACGTTCGCCAGCTGGATGGTGTTGATCTCGTCCGGCGTTGCCACAGGGTTCGTGGTCAGGGCTTCCATGACGATCGCGCCCGGGATGAGAAGCGCCACGGGGAGCTTCAGCTTGGGCTTCTTGATACCTCGCGCCTGGATGAACCAGTCG
>JBOHUQ010000021.1:0-40891 GCA_050734495.1 Candidatus Dormibacteraceae bacterium | reverse complement strand
GCACAAGGCGAACATAATGAAGCACACCGACGGCCTTTTCTTGAAGGTCGCGCGGCAGGTGGCGGAGAAGAATTCCGACATCGAGTTCGAGGACCGGATCGTCGACAACATGTGCATGCAGCTGGTGTTGCGGCCCAAGGAGTACGACGTCCTCTGCTGCCCGAACCTCTACGGCGACATCATCTCCGATCTCGGCGCCGGAATGATCGGAGGCCTCGGACTTGCGCCGGGCGCGAACATCGGGACCAACGGCGCCGTGTTCGAGGCGACCCATGGTTCCGCCCCGAAGTACACGGGGCAGAACAGGGTCAATCCGATGGCCGTGATGCTCTCCGGCGTGCTGATGCTGCGTCACCTCGAAGAGGCTGCCGCCGCCGACGCGATGGAAGACGCCATCGCACGCGTGATCGAGATCGGCAAGGACGTGACGTACGACCTCAAGGAGAAGCGTGGCGATCCGACCGCGGTCGGCACGAGCCAGGTGGCGGACGCGGTCATCGCGCAGCTGAAAGCGGGGGCTTGACAACCCCACGAAGTCAGAGCCCTCGGTGTGACTTCGCGGGGACCCCTTAAGAGGGACGGGCCAGACCAGGTTCTCCGGCTCCGGCGGCTTTGGAATGAGCACATCCACCGCCCCTTTCCCGGCGCCGGCAAAGATCCGAGGCTCCAGGAGGTGGCACTTTACGCGTCCTGGCTCGGAAGCATCGTGGAGGTGGCCCTGCTCAAGGGCGCGCTGGACCCCAATCACGCGGAGATGCTGAAGACGCGCCGCGCCGAGGGCAACCAGGTCCTGTTCCGGGCAGGAGGCGAGCTGGGAGAGCCGGTTCGGTCGTACGTCGCGAGACTCATCACGATCGAGGATCTGCTGGCAGAATTGCCAGTCAGATGAGACGCGCAGCCGGCGTCCTAGGGGCGTTGATGCTTGCTGCTTGTAACAGCGGCGCAGTCCCGCTGGTAGGCACCACCGCGGTTTCTCCGGCGCGCGCACTGGTCGCCGCTCCCGACTACGCGGACCAGCCCTCCTTCGCCACCCGCACCGGCCGCCCGCCGGCCCTGAGCCTGCAGGAGCTCTTTCACCCGACCTATTCCGTTCCCGTGGACCCCACCAAGATCCGCACGCTGCTCGTGACCGGCGACATCATCCCCGCGCGCGGCGTGAACTACTTTGCCACCATCAAGCACGACTTCCTGTGGCCGTTCCGGCCGACCGCCGACTACACCACGAATGCCGACATCACGTACATCGACCTCGAGGCGCCCCTCTTCGCCGGCTGCCCGGTGAGCCCGGCCGAGAGCTTCACCTTCTGCGGCGACGCGCGCTTTGTCGACGGGCTGAACTTCATGGGTGCGAAAGTCGCGAACCTCGCGAACAACCACCTTTCGAACTACGGGGCGCAGGGGATCTCCGCCACTGACCAGCTCCTCCAGTCGCATGGAATCCTGACGTCGGGACTCGGGCCCGTAGCCGTGATCGACGTGCGCGGCATCAGGTTCGGTTTCATCGGTTTCAACGGCGTCGGCCGCGCGATCGACCAGGCGGCGTTGAAGGCAGGCATCGCACGCGCGCGGCAGCAGGCCGACATCGTCGTGGTGCAGTTTCACTGGGGCAAGGAGTACGAGCGCCAGCCGATGCCAGACCCCAACGTGCCGACTCCTGATGACCCCGTGAACATCGGTCACCTTGCGATCGACTGGGGCGCGGACATCGTGATCGGCAACCATCCGCACTGGTACCAGGGCGTCGAGGTATACAAAGGCAAGCTCATCACCTATTCCCATGGCAACTTCGTGTTCGACCAGATGTGGTCTGAAGAGACGCGCGAGGGAGTGATCGGCACTTACACGTTCTACGGCACGCAGCTGGTCGCGGCTTCGTGGAAGCCCGTCCGCAGCTACGACTACGGGCAGCCGGTGTTCATGAGCGCGCCCGACTCAGCGTCGACGCTCCAAACGATGGAGGCGGCAAGTGACACGCTCGCGACACGATTGCATGAGCCGACCACATCGCCCATTCCCTCATATCCGCCGTCACTTCCTTACGCGCCTGAACATGCTCCCGCGTAGCCGACCGGTTAGAATTTCCCGAAACTAAACCTCAGGGGGTCCCACCGTCGCAGCTTACGTTCCAGATGCAGGGAGCTCGCGCACACGCGGTCGTGTGCGCCGCCGTCGAGACCGGTTCCGTTTTGCAATTGCGATCGCCGCGGTGGTCGCTCTGACCGTGGCCGGCGTTCTGACCACCGGATTCCTCGCCAAAGGCCACGCGCCGATCAGGTTCACGCTCGAGCGAGCGACGGCTCCGGCGCCGGCGACCTTCGACCATTTCACCTTCTCGAACTACTGGCTCGCGACTCACCCACAGCCCGATCTCCCGATTCACGGCCAGGCCGCATACCTGGTCGATCTCGACACCCGGATGGTGATGTGGGAGCGCGATCCAGAGACGACGCGCGCGCCGGCCAGCCTCACGAAGCTGATCACCGCCATGGTCGCGGTCGACGACGCCGGCTCTCTGGACCGGGTGGTGCAGGTCACGCCGGGAGCAACCCAGGTCATTCCGAGCGTGATGGGGCTGTCGGCCGGCGAGCGCCTGACGGTGCGCCAGCTGCTCGACGGGTTGTTCCTCGATTCCGGCAACGATGCGGCCGAGGCCCTGGCGCAGGGCATCGTGCCGCGCGACCGGTTCATCCGCCAGATGAACCAGAAGGCCAAGAGCATCGGGCTCACCGGCAGCCATTTCGTCAACCCGAGCGGTCTCGATGCGCCTGGTCACGGGATGAGCGCCCACGACCTGGTCCACACCGCGGCTTACCTGGATCGGTATTACCCGCAGCTTGCCGCGATCGCCGCGACCAAGGACATAGCGATTCCCGCTACAGCGGACCACAAGGCCTTCTACCCGCACAACCTCGACGGGCTCCTGTTCAGCTATCCCGGCGCGACCGGCCTGAAGACGGGGCTCACCGACAACGCGGGCGGGTGCATGCTCGGCACGGCGACGCGCGACGGCCGTCACCTGATCGTGGTGGTGCTGAACGCCACGCTGCATTCGACGGCTGACGCGGCGCTCCTGCTGAACTACGGCTTCAGCGTCCGCACCGACGCCTCGTTCGGGCCCTGGTCGACGCGACCGTCCTCCTGAACTCGATCAACCGCACACCCTAGACTTCGGGCGTGATTCGCCTTACGGGTCTCACCGCGCTCGAGGTGCTCGACTCCCGCGGCAATCCCACGATCGCGGTCACCGCGCATACGGACAAGGGCAGTGGGCGCGCGATGGTTCCCTCCGGAGCGTCGACGGGCGTGCACGAAGCCCTGGAGCTGCGTGACGGCGACCCGAAGCGCTACGGGGGAAAGGGCGTGACGAAGGCGGTGAGCCATGTCACCGGCGAGATCGCAGGGCGGCTGCACGGGTTCGACGTCCTCGACCAGGAGGGCCTCGATCGGGCGCTGATCGACCTCGACGGAACCCCCAACAAGGGACGCCTGGGCGCCAACGCCATCCTCGGTGTCTCCCTTGCCGTGGCGCACGCCGCGGCGCAGGCGAAAGGCGTTCCTCTGTATCGCCATCTGGGAGCCGAGGCGGCGACCACTTTGCCGCTGCCGATGGCCAACATCCTCAACGGTGGCGCGCATGCCGACACCTCCGTCGACCTGCAGGAGTTCATGGTGTGCCCGGTCGGCTCTCCGACGTTCGCTGAGGCGATGCGCGCGGTCTCCGAGGTCTACCAGGCTCTGAAGAAGGTCCTCAAGGGCCAGGGATTGGCCACCGCGGTGGGGGACGAGGGCGGCTTCGCGCCCAACCTGCGCTCCAACGAGGAAGCCCTGAAGCTCATCGTCGAAGCGATCAAGCAGGCCGGCTACGAGCCCGGCCGCGACGTCGCCATCGCGCTCGATCCTGCCGCCAGCGAGTTCTACGCCGGCGGCAAGTACACGCTGAAGGGAGAGGGGCGCACGCTGGACGCGGCGGCGCTCGTCGCCCTCTACACGGACTGGACCGTGCGGTATCCGATCGTGTCGATCGAGGACGGCATGGCGGAGGATGACTGGGACGGGTGGCGACTCCTCACCGACCGCCTCGGTGCCCATGTGCAGCTGGTCGGCGATGACCTCTTCGTCACGAACGTCGCGCGTTTGAAGCTGGGCATCGAGAAGGGGGTCGCCAACTCCCTGCTCGTAAAGGTCAACCAGATCGGCACGCTGACTGAGACGCTCGACGCGATCGACCTCGCGCGCCGCTCTGGATACAGCTCTGTCATCTCGCACCGTTCCGGCGAGACCGAGGACACGACGATCGCCGACCTCGCGGTGGCCACCGGCGCGGGGATGATCAAGACGGGCGCGCCCGCGCGCTCGGAGCGCGTTGCGAAATACAACCGCCTGCTTTCCATCGAAGCCGATCTGGGCAAGGCGGCCGTCTACGCCGGTCGCACGAAGCTGCGGTGAGTCGCGGCCTCGCTTCCGCACGTTGGGCGCCGGCGGCTCGAAGGGGACCCGAGTGAAGCAGCCGTCGCGCGCCGTGCATGCCGGCCGCGATCTCGAGGCACGCAGCCCGCTGGCTCCCGACTTGAGCCCCGCGGCGGTCCACGTGTACACCGACCTGGACGACTACGACGCGGTGGCGAAAGGCGAAAGGCCCGGCCATTACTACGGACGCAACTCGAACAGCAACCGCGAGATGCTGGAGCGGGCCGTGGCAGAGCTCGAGGGGGCCGAGGCGGGCCTCGCCACCGCCTCAGGCATGGCCGCGCTGCACACCGCGATGCTCGCGCTGGCGCCCCGACCCGTCACGATCGTCGCCACGCGCGAGCTGTACGGAGGAACGCTGGCGCTCCTCCGCCAGGATTTCGAGCCCGCCGGCTACGAGATCAACTTCGTCGACCTGAGTGATCTCGAAGCGGTGCGCCACGCCGTCCTGACGGCGGGCCTGGTGCTCGCGGAAACGATCACGAATCCGCTGTGCTCGGTGCCCGACCTCGCAGCCATCGCAACGATGGCCCGCGAACGGGGGGTGCCCTTGCTCGTCGACAACACCTTCGCGTCGCCGATCCTGTGCCGGCCCCTCGAGCTCGGCGCAACCGCGGTGATGCACTCCGCGACGAAGTACATAGGCGGCCATTCAGACCTCGTGGCCGGGGTGGTGGCCGGCGACGCCAAGGCGATCGGGGCCGCGCGTGCCCGCGCGGTCCGCACGGGCACGACTCTGAGCCCATTTGACGCCTGGCTTGCCTTACGAGGATTGAGGACGCTCGACGTGCGGATGCGCAGACACGGCGACAACTCGCTCGCCCTCGCTCGCGCGATGCGGAAGATGGACGGCGTTGCACGGGTGCACCATCCACTGCTCGAGGGATCGCCCTCGTTCGCTGTGGCACAGCGGCTGCTGCCGCTGGGAGCGGGGGGGATGATGGCGTTCGATCTGGCAGGGGGAAGAGACGCGGTCCAGCGCATGATGTCTCGCTTTCACATCGTCACGTTCGCCGCGAGCCTCGGCGGTGTCGAGACCACGATCTCCTATCCCGAGATCACCTCGCACCGCTCGCTCTCTCCCCAGGAGCGCGCCGAGCTCGGCGTGACCCCGGGGACGGTGCGCATCTCGGTGGGGATCGAGGACCCGGACGACATCGTCGCGGACTTCGCGCAAGCCCTCGCCTCCTGAATTGGCCGTCTACACCGCGCTGCAGCTTTTCGAGGTGCTCGTGGCCAGCGGCATCCTGCTCTACGGAGTGCTGCGGGATTCGCCGACGATCACCCTGCTCGGGGGCGGCTACCTGATCGGGAAGTCGATCCTGAACATCCTCAGCCCCGAGGGGGGCAGCGTCTACCGGCGATCGCTGATCGGCTACGGCTTCGCCGGCGTGTATGTGATCGGCAGCCTCGTGCTGGTCCACTTCGCCTCCAGCTGACCGGCTTTCTATCCTTTTCTGATGCGGTCGAGCCTGGTCACACCGGGAATCACGAAGTTGATCGGCAACACGCCGTTGCTGCGCATCCGCATGTTCGAGCGCGAGTTCCCGCGGGTCGAGCTGTACGCGAAGGCGGAGTGGTTCAATCCGGGGGGATCGGTGAAAGACCGGGCAGCCCTGTCGATGATCGAGGACGGTGAGCGGCGCGGCGCCCTGACCTTCGACAAGGCGATCATCGATTCGACCTCGGGCAACACCGGCATCGCGTACGCGATGGTCGCCGCCGCGAAAGGTTACATGGTGAAGCTGGTGATGCCCGCCAACGTCAGCGCCGAGCGCAAAGCGCTCATCGGCGCCTATGGCGCGGAGGCCGTTTTCAGCGACGCGGGTGAAGGGTCCGACGGCGCGATCCGGCTCGTACGGGAGCTCGTCGCGGCGGAGCCCAACCGTTACTTCTATCCCGACCAGTACTCTAATCCGGCGAACGCGCGAGCCCATTACGAGGGCACCGCAGTGGAAATCCTCGAGCAGACCGGCGGTCGGGTGACCCATTTCATCGCCGGCCTGGGCACCACCGGCACCTTCGTCGGCACTGCGCGCCGCCTCAAGGAGCACGACCCGTCGATCAGGACCATCGCCGTGCAGCCTGAGGACTCATTCCATGGGCTCGAAGGCCTGAAGCACATACCGACTGCGATCGTTCCGGCGATCTGGGATCCCAGCCTCGCCGACGAGATCTGGGATTGCCCCACCGAGCCCGCGTACGACCTGGCGCGCGCCGCCGCACGTACGGAGGGGCTGCTGGTCGGTCACTCGAGTGGCGCCGCGCTCTGGGCGGCGAGGCGGCTGGCCGGAACGATCGGCGAGGGCGTCGTGGTGACAGTGTTCCCGGACTCAGGGGATCGCTACCTGTCGACCGGACTCTACGGTCGGAAGTGAAGATCAACCCGGCGGCCCTGGAGGCGGTCCGCGCGCACGTGGCCGAGGGCTATCCCAACGAGATCTGCGGGATGCTGGCGGCACCCAAGGGCACCCGAGCCGTCACGGAGACCAGGCGGGCGACCAACGCAAATACAGAGCGGCCGCGCGACACGTATCAAATCGATCCGCTCGAGCACCGCGCGATCGAGAAGGATTGCGATCGGGCCGGACTCGACATCGTCGGCTACTACCACAGCCATCCCGACCACGCGTCCTATGCATCGATCCGCGACATAGAGCAGGCCTGGCCCGAGTACTACTACCTGATCGTCTCCTGCGTCGGCGGCGAGGTCAAAGAGGGGAAGGTCTTCTCTCGAGCGGACTGGGAAACCCGGAAGATGACCGAGGAGCCCCTGGAAGTGCTTCCCGGCTAGATCCGGTCCCCGGCGAGGTTCCGCAACCGTTCCCCGCCCGGCCCTTCGGGCCACCCTCATCCCTGCGGGCAAGGGGAGACTGGTCTAATGGATCCGTGCCTCGCCCCATCGTCGCCATCGCCGGCCGCCCCAACGTCGGCAAATCCACGCTTTTCAACCGCATTCTTGGTTGGCGCAAGGCGATCGTCGATCCGCAGTCCGGACTGACTCGCGACCGGTTGTACGGGGTCGCGGACTGGCGCGGCCGCGAGTTCACCGTGGTCGACACCGCCGGCCTTGACCTCGACACCGCGAAGGACGCGTCGCAGGCTGCCATCGAGGCCCAGACGAAGGTCGCCATCGACCAGGCGCAGGTCATCGTCTTCCTGCTCGACGTCCGCGAAGGGTTGACGCCGGTCGACCGCGAGATCGCGCAGCTGCTGCGGCGCTCCCGGTCGCGTGTGGTCGTGGCCGCCAACAAGGCCGACTCGCACACGGATCGCCACTTCGCCCACGAGATCCTCGAGCTCGGCTTCGCCGAGCCGTCCCTGGTGTCGGCCCAGCACGGGATCGGCGTGGGGGACTTCCTGGACCGGGTCCTGGAGGCGCTGCCTCCCCCTGAGCCCGATTCGCGCGTCGAGGAGAAGGCCGACCGCCTCGCCATCATGGGACGGCCCAACGTCGGCAAGTCGTCGCTGCTCAACGCACTGCTGGGCGACGAGCGGGCCCTGGTCAGCCCGGTGCCGGGCACGACGCGCGACCCGATCGACACGGAGCTGGTTTACGACGGCATCCCGGTGGTCCTGATCGACACCGCCGGCATCCGCCGCAAATCGTCCAACCGCGACCAGATCGAGCGGTACAGCCTGATGCGCGGCATCCATGCGATGGAGCGGGCCGACACCGTTCTGCTGGTCATCGACGCTTCGGCCGGTGTGCTGGCCCAGGACCAGCACGTCGCGGGCTACGCGCTGGAGGCGGGAAAGGGCCTGGTCATCGTCGTCAACAAGATCGACCTGGTCGAGCCGGCTGAACGCAAGCCCGCCCACTGGCGGACCGTGCTCGGAAAGAATTTCAAGTTCGCCCCCTTCGCGCCCGTCGTGGCGGTGTCAGCCAAGACGAAAGAGGGAATCGGGGGGATCATGCCGGCGGCCCTGGAGGTGGTCGGTCAGCGCAGAATCAAGATGGCGCCGAACGAGCTCAACCGGGTGCTGCGCGACGCATTCCTGTCGCATCCGCCGCCCAGCTTCAAGGGCCGCAGGCTGAAGCTCGGCTACGCGACACAGGCGAGCGGCGAAGCTCCGACGGTCGTGATGTTCGTCAACGACACGGGCCTGCTCCATTTTTCCTACCGGCGCTACCTCGAAAAGAAGATCCGCGACCGGTTCGGCCTGGTCGGCAACCCGCTCAAGTTGGTGCTGCGCTCGGATACCGACAAGCGGGCCGGTGCAGCGCGCCAGGCGCTGCGAACCGACGCGAAGAGGGGGAAATAGGGTCCTGATGTTTACATTTCGCTCATGGCGCGACGACACCCGTCTGACGGCGGGATGATCTATTGACGGTATGGCGACGCCGGTGAGCTCCAAGGTCCTCGTGGTCGACGACGAGGTTCACATCGTCGAGCTGGCCCGGCTCTACCTCACCCGCGAGGGATACGAGGTCGAGGGCGTCGGCGACGGCGCACAGGCGATGGCCAGGTTCGTCCAGATCAAGCCCGACCTGGTGATTCTCGACATCATGCTGCCGGGCACCGACGGGCTCACCATCTGCAAGGAGATCCGCAAGCAGAGCCAGGTGCCGATCATCATGCTCACGGCGCGTGACGAGGTCACCGACAAGGTGGTCGGCCTCGAGGTGGGCGCTGACGATTACCTGACGAAACCGTTTCATCCGCAGGAGCTGGTCGCCCGAGCCAAGGCGCTGCTCAGGCGGGCGCGAGTCGAGCCCGACCAGCCCAAGCTGATCCGCGCGGGCATGCTCGAGGTGGACCTGGAGCGCCACGAGGTCCGGCACGGCAAGGCCAAGGTACAGCTGCGACCGAAGGAGTTCGACCTGCTCTCGCTGCTGGCGCGGCATCCCGGCCGGGTCTTCCAGCGCAGCGAGCTGCTCGACCTCGTCTGGGGCTACGACTTCCCCGGGTACACCAGGACGGTCGATGTGCACGTCCAGCAGGTGCGCGAGAAGCTCGCCGCGGCGAGCATCACCGACCCGAGCATTCAAACCGTGTGGGGCGTCGGATACCGGCTGGAGCTGAGCGCAAGCTGACTCTTCGGCTGCGCCTCCTGGCCGCCGCCGCCGGCATCGTGGCCGTGAGCCTGCTGCTTGGTGGGCTGCTGACTTGGGTGCTGGTCCGAGACCTCGAGCTCCAGGCGGTGCAGGACCAGCTCGACAGGCGCGTCGCAACCGCGACGACTCAAGTCCACAACCTGGAATGTTTCACACGCCCGGCCCGCGTGCTCCCGGGTGGGGCGGGTTGCCGTCTTGACCTGCCGGTCGACTTCGAGGATCGGATGAACTCGGTCATCGTGCCATCACTGAGCGGAAACCGCTTGCTGCTTCTCGACGCGCAGGGACGGGTCGTATACGACAGTGGCGGCACCGACATGTTCGTCACGGTCATCCCGATCACACCTTCCAAACGTGTGGCCAACGTCGGGGAGGCGCGGACCACGCTCGGGGGCCGGCCCTATATCGCGGCCGCGATGAAAATCCCGCCCGCCCGCGACCCGCTCGCGGCCACCTACGTGGTGCTGGCGCAGCCGCAGTCACTTGCCGCTGCCGCGGCCGCCGGCGATCTCGCCGGGCGGCTGCTCGAAGCAGGCGGGGCGGCGCTCGTGGCGGCCATGCTCCTGGTGCTGCTCGTCAGCCGCTCGCTGACGGGGCCACTGACCCAGCTGGCGGGCGCGGCAGAGGATATCGCGGCCGGCAACTATGCACGCCGCGTTGGGATCCGAGGGAGCGACGAGATCGGAATGCTGGGAGCGGCCTTCGATCGCATGGCGGAAGCGGTAGAGCGCGCGCGCAAAACGCAGCGCGATTTCCTCGCGAACGTTTCGCACGAGTTGAAGACCCCGCTCACGAGCTTGATCGGTTTCAGCCAGGCCCTGGTCGACGGAAGCTTGTGGAGCGAGAACGAGCGGACCCGCGCGGCGACCATCATCCACGAGGAATCCGAGCGCGTCCTGCGCATGGCCCAGGAGCTCCTGGACCTCGCCCGCGTCGAGGGCGGTTCGATCTCCCTGCACATCACCGCGGTCGACCTCGCGAGCCAGCTCGAGCAGGAGCTCGAGATGATCAAGCCTCGCGCGGCCAAGCGCCGGCTCGAGCTGAAGCTGGCCGGGCCCAAGAACATCCCGCCCGTGGCCGCCGACCCAGAGCGCCTTCACCAGATCCTGGACAACCTGCTGGACAACGCTGTCAAGTACGCAGCGGAAGGGACGCCCATCAGGATCGGCGCGCTGTCGAACATCTCAGGGGTCGAGGTGATCGTTGCCAACACCACTGGCGCGCACAAGCCGGACGCAGAGCGAATTTTCGAACGCTTTTACCGCGCTGACCCCTCACGCTCCGCGGCCGCGGCAGGAGTGGGTCTCGGCCTGTCCATCTCCCGGGAGCTCGCCGCCGCGATGAAGGGCCGCCTGTGGGCCGACTTCGACGCGTCAGGCGACCTGCGGCTGCACCTCCTGCTGCCGGCGGCGCGCAAACCTGACGACGCCCGCGTCGAACCGCCTGCCCCGGACGCGCGGCCCTTGACTAAAGCGAGCTAGCACCTCGGCGCCGTCGCCGCCGGGCGTAGATCGCGATCGTGGCGACGATCAAGCAACCTGCGGCCGCCAGCACGGCTTGCCCCCACATTGGAAGAGGCCGAATGTAGGTCGGGCCGACGTAGGCCGTGAGGACGCCCGTCCAGATGGCGATCCAAAACACCACCAGCACCGAGTCGCGCTTTGACATTGGCGTGTCAACAGTATGCGCGCCGCTCAGTTCACACCAGCTCCCCATCGCCTTCCCAGGTAAGCCCCAGCACCGGGCTTCAGCTTGCCTGCCATGGGGTCGCGCGAGCGCGTTCGAGCCAGTCTTTTGACGGCCGCAGTCATCCTGGCCGTGGCAACGCTCGGCGGCGTCGACGTCCACGCGAATCAAAGGACGCTCACCCCATCTGCTCCCATGACTCCTGCGATCGGCGAAATAAGTCCGGCCCTGTCCCTTGTTCGCGGGAGCAACATCGAACCCAGTGGCGCCGTAACCCTGGCGCCGATCCCCTCGATCGCGAGGGACGTCAGCCAGGTGGCCTTGACGGTCGGCGCCTTGATCGGCTCCAGTGGCGGAGTCGCGGGCGTGACCGTGGTCGAGCTCGGCGGCGCCGCACCTGTCAGCTGGTCTGTGAACGGGGACCAGATCTTCACAGCCGCGAGCACGTACAAGCTTGCGGCCCTGATGCTCGAGGCTGACAATATCGCCGCGGGCAAGACGGACGCCAACGGCACTGTCTGTTTCGAGGCCGATGACTATGAGAGCGGCTGGTTCGACGACTATGCGGATGGGGTCTGCTTCACCCGGAACGAGCTGGGCATGCGGGCGGGAATCTACTCGGACAACACCGCCGGACACATGCTCGTGCGGGACGTCGGCGGCGCGGAGGTGCTGAACGCCTGGGCTGCTTCGATCGGCGCCACAAGCTCGCAATTCTTCGACCCCAACACAACCACGCCGGCCGACCTCGCCGCGTTGTGGGTCGCCGAGGCGAATGGCGAGCTTGGTGGCGTGGAGGCCCAATCATGGCTCTATCCGATGTTGACCCGCACCAGGACCGAGAGTGGTGTTCCGGCGGGATTGATTGGCGCAACCGTCGTTCACAAGACCGGGACCATCGACCTTGTCGAAAACGACGCGGCCCTGGTCACCTCGGGGCCGGATGGCGGGTACATCGTGGTCGTCATGACTGACGGTATCGGAGGAGCGGCCGGCTGGCAGCTCATCGCCCAGGTCTCGGCCGCGATCTGGCAATTCGAAGGTGCCCGCTCCGATTGATCGACTAATTTAGCGGGCCGGGGGAACTACCAGGGTCACCGGGTTTTCGACCAGGCGCTTCACCTCGGCCATGAACTGTGCGGCGGTGGCTCCATAGAACACGCGGTGGTCAACGGACAGGGTCATGCGCATGACCTTGCCGGGCACGATCCGCCCGTCCTCGACCACAGGCACGTCCTTGATGGCTCCCACGGCAAGGATCGCAGCCTCCGGTGGGTTGATGATCGCGACGAACTCATCGACTCCGAACATGCCGAGGTTCGAAATCGAGAAGGTCGCGCCGCTCAGGTCGCCTTCGTTGGGCCGGCCGGACCGCGCGCGCTCGATCACCTGCCGCGATTCGATCGAGATCTGGATCAGGTCCTTCGCGTCGGCGTCGTGGACCACCGGGACGAGCAGGCCCATGCCCTGGCTTGGCGCGACGGCGAGGCCGATGTTGATCGCGCGTTTGCGTTGGAATTTCCCGTCGACCCAAGAGCTGTTGACCTCGGGAAATTTCTGGAGCGCGAGCGCGCACGCGCGCACCAGCATGTCGGTCATCGTCACCTTGTCCGCGCCTGGGACGGAATCCTTGAGCTGCTGGCGCATGCTCACCGCCTCGTTGACGCGGGCCTCGACTGTCACCTGGAACTCGGGGACCGTCGACTTCGAATCGGCCATGCGCCGCGCGATGGTCGCCTGCATCCGCGTGGGCTCGACGACTTCGAAGGCGGGACCCGGCGCGCGAGGACTCGCCTGGGGGCGACGGCGCTCGGCGGGCCGGCTCGTGCCGGCGGCCGCAAGCACGTCCTCCTTGACGATGCGTCCGTCAGGCCCACTGCCTTTGAGCGATGCGAGGTCGACTCCCATCTCGGCGGCGAGGCGCTTCGCGAGCGGGGAGGCCTTGACGAGCCCATCGCCGTTGCCATCACGACTCGGGCTGTCTGGTGCTCGCTCGTCGGGCGCCTCAGCGACCGGCGCTTCGTCGACCTGTTCAGCGCGAGGTGGGGAGGAGGCCGCGGCTCCCTTCCCTTCTTCCGCAGGCGGCGGAGGCTCCGGCTCTTTTGGCTTGGCGGCGGCGGGCTTGCCTTTCGCGGGTGTGGCCGAGGCTTCCCCGATGCGAGCAATGGGGGCGCCGATCTTCGCCGGCACGCCCTGCTCCACGAGGATTGACAGCACGCCGCCGCTCTCGGCTTCCAGGTCGAACGTGGCCTTGTCCGATTCCACCTCGGCCAGCACGTCGCCCTGCTTCACCTCATCGCCGGTCTTCTTCTTCCACTCGACGATGGTGCCCTCCTCCATCGTGTCGGAGAGCTTCGGCATATTTACATCAGGCATTTCCTTACCTCGGAAAAAGAGCAGCGGCGCTTGCCCGGCCGGAGGCCAGGCATCGGGTTACTTCCCAACGACGGAGCGGACGAGCTTCTTGATGTCTTCACTGGTGGGAATGGAAGCCTTCTCGAGCGGCAGGCTGTAGGGCATCGGGACCTGCGCGCCGCCCAGGCGCCGGATCGGCGCGTCGAGGTAATCGAAGCATCGCTCCTGCACGCCGGCCGCGATCTCGGCCGTCACGCCATACGTAGCCCAGCCCTCCTCGACGACGACGCAGCGTCCGGTCTTGCGCACCGACTCCACGATGGGCTCCCAATCGATGGGGCGGATGGAGCGGAGGTCGATGACCTCGGCGTCGACGTCCTCTTCCTCGAGCTGCTTGGCAGCCTCGAACGCGAGGACGGCCATCCTGGACACTCCGACCACAGTCACGTCCGAACCGGCTCGGCGCACCGCCGCCTTGCCGATGGGCGTGGTGTAGTCGTCCGGAGGCACGATGCCGCGCACGTTGTACAGGCTCATCGACTCGAGGAACATCACCGGGTTGTCGCTGCGAATCGCGGACTTGAGCATCCCTTTCGCATCTTCCGGAGTGGTCGGTGCGACGACCAGCAGGCCGGGGATCAGGCCGTAGATGACCTCGAGGCTGTGGGAATGTTGGGCTGAGAGCTGATGGCCTGCGCCACCGGGCATGCGGATGACCATGGGCACCTTGGCCTCGCCGCCGAACATGTAGCGGATCTTCGCCGCATTGTTCACGATCTGGTCGTAGGCGACCAGCGAGAAGTTGATGGTCATGAGCTCCACGACTGGGCGCAGCCCCAGCATGGCGGACCCGATGGCAGCGCCGACGAATCCTTCTTCCGCGATCGGAGCGTCCACGACGCGCTGCGGTCCGAACTTGTCGAGGAGGCCCTCCGTGACGCGGTACGCACCGCCGAACACACCGATGTCCTCGCCGATCAGGTAGACGTTCTCATCGCGCTCCATCTCCTCGGTCAGCGCCTCGCGCAATGCGACGCGATATAGCTTCTCGTCAGGATTTGGTGCGCCCTGGGCGCGCGCGGCGGGTGCTGCAACGCGAGTCGCCATCAGAGCGGGTCTCCGCGAAGCTCGGGCCGGTTCTCCCACTCGCCTGCGTACACGTACTTGTAGAGGTCCTCGGGCTTTGGGTCAGGGCTCTCGTCGGCGAAGCGGATGATCTCCTGGACCTCGGCGTCGATCTCCTGCCGGACCTTCTTGAAGTATTCCTCGTCCGCAAGACCGCTCTTTTCGAGCTCGTGCTCGAACGCGACGATGGGGTCGGCCTTGCGAAACTTCTCCTTGTCTTCGGCGGACCGGTACTTGTCGGGGTCGACGACCGAGTGCCCCTTGAAGCGGTAACACAGAGCCTCGATGAATCTCGGTTGCGAGTCCGCGCGTGTCTTCTCGACGACCTCGCTGGTCTTGAGCAGGACGTCCCGCAGGCTCATCCCGTCGAGCTGGATCGCCTCGATGTCGTAGGCGCACGCCTTCTTGTAGATGTCCGCGACCGCCGAGGCCTTCTCCACCGGCGTGCCCATGCCGTATCGGTTGTTCACGCAGAACCAGACGACCGGGAGGTCGAAGACCTTGGACATGTTGAGCGACTCGTGGAACGCCCCGATGTTGGTGGCGCCGTCTCCGAACATGCAGAACACGACGTCTTTCTGTTTGCGATAACGCACCGCCCAGCCACCGCCGGCTGCCAGGGGAAGGTGGCCACCGACGATTCCGTAGCCGCCCATGAAGCGGAGCTTCGCGTCGAACATGTGCATGGAGCCGCCTCGGCCGTGGGAGGTGCCGGTCTCTTTGCCGAAGAGCTCCGCCATCACGGCCCTGGGGTCGATGCCACGCGCTATGGCGTGCCCGTGCTCGCGGTAGCTCGTGAAGATGTAGTCGCTCATCTTGAGCGCGTGGATGCCGCCGACGACGGTCGCCTCCTCACCGATGTTCAGATGGCAGTAGCCGCCGATCTTGGCCTTTGTGTACTGCTCCTGAGCGCGCTCTTCGAACCGCCTGATCAGCTGCATCTCACGGTGGAGCCCGAGCAGGAAATCGCGGTTCTGCTTGGTGAGCTCCAGCAACTTGGGCGTGATGGCGACAGGGGGTGGGGGAGTCTTGGACTTGACGGGAGCGGTCATGACCTGCTCATGATTTTGAGCATTCGCGGTCTGCTTCACCGCTGCCGCAACGGCACCGGCCGGTGGAGGTGTGCCGGCGGCAGGCGCTGCGATGAAACCCGCAACCCGCCTGTTGGTGATGTGGATCGCCCGGCCCTGCGCCGCCAGCGCCGCCTCCATCAGCGATTCGGGCAGCGTGGGGTGCGCGTGGATCGTCAGGTCGATCTGCTCGAGGGTGAGGTTGTTCTGCACCGCCAGTGTGGCTTCGGCGATCAGGTCGGTCGCCCTTGGCCCGACGATGTGCGCGCCCAGCAACCGGCCCGAGCTCGCGTCCGCGACGACCTTGACGAAACCTTCGGGCTGGCCCAGCGTCAGGGCGCGTGCGGAGGCGGTGAACGGAAAGCGCCCGACCTTGACATCCAGCCCCCTGTCCTTCGCCTCTTGCTCGCCGAGCCCGACGTGCGCGATCTCGGGGTCGGTGTAGATGCAGTTCGGCGCGGCGTGGTAGTCGGGCGTGCGGTCCGCGTGACCGACGATGTTCTCAATCGCGAGCACGCCCTCATACGAGGCAACGTGCGCGAGCATGATCCCGCCGATCACGTCACCGATGGCCCAGACGCCCTCTGCCGTGGTGTGCAGGTGCTCATCGACGACGACGCGACCTCGCTCGAGCTTGACCCCCGCCTTCTCCGCGTCGAGACCCTGGGTGTAAGGCACCCGGCCAACGGCAAGGAGCACCTGGTCGGCGTCCACCGAGCCGCCCTCGCCGCCCGTCGAGAAGCGCACCTGCAACCCGCCGGTGCGCTTGGCGATCTCTTCGACCTTGGCGTTGGTATGGACGTCGCCGCCCAACCCCGCGAGGTGCTTCGTGTAGACCGCGACCAGGTCGGAGTCGACCATCGGAAGGACCTGCGGCAGCATCTCAAGCACCGTCACCTTGGTGCCGAGCGCGGCGAACATCGCCGCGAACTCCATCCCGACGACACCTCCGCCGATCACGGCGAGCCGGCGCGGAATCTCCTTCAACTCCAGGATCTGGTCGGAATCGATGGTCAGCTCCGCGCCCTTCAGTGGTATGCGCGCCACCGCCGAACCCGTCGCGATCACGATGTCCTTCGCCTGGATGCGCTCGCCCGAGACCTCGACCGCGCCGCGTCCCGCCAGGCTGGCTGTGCCGCGGACCACGGTCACTCCGCCTGCCTTCAGGAGGCCTTCGACGCCTTTGACCAGCTTGTCGACCACCTCGGTCTTCCGTCCCAAGGCAGCGGACCAGTCCACCCCGATCTTGTCTGCGACCACGCCGAATGGTGCGCCGGCCCTGGCCAGCGTGTAGAGCTCGGCCGACTGCAAGAGGGCCTTGGTCGGGATGCAGCCGCGGACCAGGCAGGTGCCGCCGAGGCGGTCGCGTTCGGCCACCGCCGTCTTCGCGCCCAACTGCGCCGCGCGGAGAGCGGCCACGTAGCCGCCGGGCCCGCCACCGATCACGACGACGTCAAAGGAATCGGTCATAGCTCCTATCTATACGAGGTATCGATAGGAATTATGCCTTTGGCGCCTTCGCGACTGCGCCGTTGGGGCTGTAGCGATTGACTATGGGTAGGCGTCGATCGCGGCCGAAGGCACGCGGGGTGATCTTCACCCCGGGTGGAGCCTGCCGGCGCTTGTACTCGCTGCGGTCCACCAGCTGGATCACCTTGGCAACCGTTGCCGCCAGGTGGCCCGCCGCCACCAGCTCCTCGGGGCTGAGGTCCTCCTCGACGTACCCGCGCAGGATCGGATCCAACTTCTCGTAAGGCGGCAGGCTGTCGGTGTCCTTCTGGTCGGGCCGGAGCTCGGCTGAAGGCGGCTTGGTCAATACGCGCTCGGGGATGGCCGGGCTGAGCGAGTTGCGGTAGCGGCAGAGCTCGTAGACGGTCGTCTTCGTGATGTCCTTGAGCACAGCGTAGCCGCCGGCCATGTCGCCGTAGAGCGTGCCGTACCCGGTCGCGAGCTCGGACTTGTTGCCCGTGCTGAGCACGATGTACCCGAACTTGTTCGACAGCGCGTAGAGGATGGTCGCCCGGATGCGGGGTTGGAGGTTCTCCTCAGCGATGCCTGGCCTGGTACCTGCGAACACCGGCGCCAGGACCTCTTCGAACCCTTGGTGCGGCGGCTCGATCGAGTAGTCCTGGAGCGCAATTCCGAGCAGCTCGGCCACCATTGCGGCGTCCTCGAGACTCTCGGCGGAGGTGTGGCGCGATGAGAGCCGAACCCCGATCACGTTCTCTGGGCCGAGCGCGTCACTCGCGATCGCAGCGGTCAGGGCGGAATCGACTCCGCCGGAAAGACCCACGAGGACTTTTTCGAAGCCCTGCTTGCGAATGTAGTCATGGGTCGCAAGGACGACCGCCGCGTAGATCTCCGCCGCACCGTCCAGAGGTTCGGCGCGGCGCGGGACAACCGGGGAGGTGGTCGGGCGAGGGCCGCCCAACGGCACCTCGCTCACGATGAGCTCCAGGCGTTCTGCGCCTTCAGCTTCGTACCGGATCTTCTCGACCGGGCGGACCCGGCGTGCCGCCTCGATGTCGACATCGCACAGCAGGAGGTCCTCGACGAAAGACTGCGCGTGCGCCACCACTTCACCGCGCGGGCCGAACACCACGCTGTTTCCGTCGAACACGAGCTCGTCCTGGCCGCCGACCAGGTTGACGTACGCGACGAAGGCGCCGTACGTCGACGCACGCTCGCTGACCATCGCCTCGCGCTCGGTGCGCTTGCCCGCGTGGTAGGGCGATCCATTGATGTTGATCAGCAGCTCAGCGCCGTGGTGCGCTTCCCATGCCATCGGCCCGGAGGGATACCAGCAGTCCTCGCATACAGACACCCCGATCCGCACCCCGTCGAGCTCGAGGATCGGGCAAAGATGACCGGGCTCGAAGTAGCGCTGCTCGTCGAACACCCCGTAGTTCGGCAGAAACACCTTGTGATAAACAGCCTCGAGCGCGCCGTCGTGCATGACGGCCGCGGCGTTGAAGGTCGCGCCATCGTCGTCCACGAACCCGACGACAGCGGTGATTCCCCTGCTTGCTTTCACCACCAGCTCGAGCTGCTTCAGGTTGTCGCGCACGAACGAGCGCTTGAGGACCAGGTCCTCCGGCGGGTAGCCGGTGAGGACAAGCTCGGGGAAACAGACCACGTCGGCGCCCTGTTCCCGCGCGCGGCCGATCCAGTCGATGATGAGCCGGGCGTTGCCCTCGAGATCGCCGACGATTGGGTTGACCTGGGCGAGCGCGACCCGCAGCGATTGCGCCATGCCATCATTTTGATCTTCCGCCATCGCTAGCATTGGGCTGCATTGGGCTACTTCGAACGTCTGCGCGCGCTCTCGGCGAATCGCGACACTCTACTGTGCGTCGGGCTCGACCCCGATCCCGAGCGCATCGAGGGCGGCGCCGCCGGGGCGCTGCGCCACTGCCGCGAGGTGGTGCGCCAGACCGAGGAACACGCGTGCTGCTTCAAGCCCAACAGCGCCTTCTGGGAGCAGTACGGGCCGGACGGCTGGGCGGCGCTGATGGAGCTGCGCGACGTCGTCGCCGACACGCCGTTCCTGTTCGACGCCAAGCGCGGCGATATGGCGAACTCGATGAAGGTTTATGCGCAGACGGTCTTCGTGACTCTGGCCATGGATGCCGCGACGGTGAACCCGTATCTCGGTGCCGACTCCGTGGCGGAGTTCACGCGCTACGCCGACCGCGGCGTGTACGTCGTCTGCCGCTCATCGAATCCAGGCGCCGCCGACTTGCAGCACGCCGTGACGGGAGGCAGACCGCTCTACCTGCACGTGGCGGAGATGGCCGAGGGTCTCAACACCGCCGGGAATATCGGACTGGTGGTCGGGGCGACGGCGCCGGATCAGATCGTGGAGGTGCGGCGCGCGACAGAGCTTCCCTTCTTGATTCCCGGGGTCGGGGCGCAGGGCGGCGACGTGGAGGGTTCCGTGCGGGGCGCCTGGAACGGCGACCGGGCCTCAACTCTTGTGTCGTCCAGCCGCAGCGTGATGTACGCGAAGAGTCCGGCCCATGAGGCGGAGGGGCTGAAGCGGCAGATCAACGCGGCCGCCGGAGCGCGGAAATGAGCGACCGTAAGTACACGGCACGACTGGTCCTCACCGGTCACATCATCGACTCGATGATCCTGCCGCAGGTGATGGACATGGTGATGGACCTGGGCGGCAACTTCACGATCGAAGAGCTGACGGTCGGCCAGCACAAGACCGACCCGTCCGTGTGCCGGATGGAGGTGGTCGCAGGGTCCGCCGAAGATCTCGACCGCATAGTGCGCCAGGCTCGCGCGCTTGGGGCCACCGCCGAGTCGGAGCAGGCGGTGCGCACCGAACCGGTGCCCAAGGAAGGCGTCTTCCCGGAGGGCTTTTACTCCACGAGCAACCTCCCGACCGACGTCCTGATCGATGACCAGTGGGTGCGCGTCGAGAACATCGAGATGGACTGCGCGATCGCCGTGGATCGCAATGCGGGCCGCGCCTGGTGCATCGTCTTCCAGGGCGCCCAACCTGGCATGGAGGTCGTGGTCGGACACCAGGGCGTGCGGGTGACGCCGCAGGAGCGCTCGCGCCAGACAGAGATCTTCAGCTTCATGGGCAGCGAGGTCTCGGCCGAGAAGCCGAAGAAGGTCCTCATCTCCGGGATCGCGGAGGAGATGCGCCAGATCCGCGCCTCAGGCGGCCGGGTGCTGGTGGTCGCAGGCCCCGCCGTCGTGCACACCGGCGCGGGCGTCTACCTATCGCGTCTCATCGAGCTCGGCTACGTGCAGGTGCTGTTCGCGGGCAACGCGCTGGCGGTGCACGACGTCGAGTCGGCGCTGTTCGGCACGGCACTGGGTGTGAACATCGAGAGCGGTATGCCCATCGAGCATGGCCACGAGCACCACATGCGGGCGGTCAACCGAGTGCGTGCCGCCGGCGGCTTGAAGCAGATGGTGGAGAGCGGCCAGCTGAAATCGGGCGTCATGAAGTCGGCGATCGAACATGGGGTCGAGGTCGTGCTGGCCGGCTCGGTGCGCGAC
Organism: Candidatus Dormibacteraceae bacterium; assembly: GCA_050734495.1. Classification (GTDB taxonomy): domain Bacteria; phylum Chloroflexota; class Dormibacteria; order Dormibacterales; family Dormibacteraceae; genus Palsa-870. The sequence goes on along the minus strand of JBOHUQ010000021.1, from coordinate 20,107 downwards.
GACGGGCCTTTGCCCGACGTGGTGACGGAGATGGTGGAGGCGCAGCGACAGATGCGCGCGGCCCTGCCGGGAGTGCGCCTCGCGCTCATGCTTTCCACCATGCTGCACTCGATCGCGACGGGCAACATGCTGCCCGCCGGCGTGCGCACCGTTTGCGTGGACATCAACCCCGCGGTGGTCACAAAGCTGGCGGATCGGGGGAGCTGGCAGTCGATCGGGCTCGTCACCGATGTCGAATCGTTCTTGCGCGAACTGGCCCAAGTCATAGAAACTGATGCGCATGGGTAAAGGACGCGACAAGCAGGGACGCGAGACAAAGAAGAAAAAGAAGCCGAAGGGCGCCGCGGTCCAGCCCGCGGCCGATCTTCAGTTCAGGCACCACGCCGTGGTGTCAACCCCGGAGGCGCCGCCTAAGACGGACTAACGCGCCGTGGCCACATGCGCGCGGCGGCCGCGAGCAGGAAGAGGCCGAAGAGGCCGCCCAGCACTCGCTGCGGAAGCCACAGCGCCAGTGCCGAGCCGGCCAGGGCTGCCGGCACGCCTGCGACGCCCATCCACGCTGCGGCCCGGACGTCGACGTCGCCACTGTGGTGGTGGGTCAGCGCTCCGATCGCCGAGGTGGGGAGCAGGGCGACGAGGGACGTGCCTTGCGCGACGCGCTGCCCGATGCCGAATCCCAGGCCCAGCAGCGGAACGATCAGGATTCCACCGCCCACTCCGGTGAGGCCGCTCACAATCCCCACCACCACTCCGCCGACGGTGATCAGCGCGTAGTCACGGACCGTAAACGCGCGCACGACGGTGCCAACGAGGTGCGGTGCCGCTCCGCCGAAAGCGTCGTAGACCTCTTTCAGCCCGACACCGAACAGGAGGATCGCGAGGATCATGCTGAGCACCCGGTCGGAGATCCCACGCGCGGCGATGGAGCCCAGGAACACCCCGACGATGCCGCCCGCGGCCAGGAACAAGGCAACCACCAGGTCGGTCTGCGGAGAGCTCCGGCCGAAGTGGTACACGGCCGCGGCTGCGACCCCGATCGGCAGGATCGCGGCCAGCGACGTGCCGGTCGCCCGGTGCTGCGCGCGCTTGGCCCAGATGACCTGCAGCGGCACCATCACAAAACCGCCGCCCACGCCTAGCAGTCCGCCGGCCAGCCCGCCGATGACTCCGATCGCGGCATCGATCCGATGGTCGTGTCTCTCCTCCCCCCCAGGGGGAGGGTGGCCCGCAGCGCCGGGCGTGGGGTGACTCGAGCTCATTCGCTGAAGCGAATCAGGAGAGCCGCCCTACGTACAGGTTCACCACCTCCTCATCATCGAGGAGATCCTTGCCGGGCCCCTCGAGACGGTTCTGCCCCAGCACCAAGACGTATGCCCATTGGGCGTGCCGAAGGGTCTCGCGCGTGTTCTGCTCGATCACGAGGACCGCGACGTTGGTGGCCCGTATCACCTCGATGCGCTCCCAGATCAAGGCCTGGAACTTTGGCGCGAGGCCCGCGCTGGGCTCGTCGAGGATGAGCACGGCGGGGTCGACCATCAGTCCCCGCGCCAGCGCGAGCATGGTGCGCTGACCGCCGCTGAGGGTGTGGGCCTTGCGATGGGATGAGGCTGCGAGGTCGGGGAACAGCTTGAACAGCTCGTCGATCCGTTCGCGCACGCCGTTCCTGCGGCTGTAGCCGCCCATGTCGAGGTTCTCGCGAATCGTGAGGTCGGGGAAGACGTTGGCCACCTGGGGTACGTACGCGACACCCTTGCTCACGAGCTTCTCGGCCGGAAGCCCGGTGACGTCCGCCCCTTTCACCTTCACGGCGCCTTCGGTCGGGCGGATCAGCCCGGCGATCGTCTTAAGCAGCGTCGACTTGCCGGCGCCGTTGGGGCCGACGATCGCGGTGATGGCGCCCCGTTTGGCGGCGATGGTGATGCCGGTGATGACGGGCGGCCCGCCATAGCCGGCGGTCAGTCTCTCGACTACGAGCACAGGCGGCTCGTCCCCCCATCCGAGACCTGCTTCTCCGGTCACTGCCTCACCGTCTCGCCGAGGTAGGCATCGATCACGTCCTGGTTCGAGCGCAGCGCTTCGAACGGACCTTCGGCGATCACGGTGCCCTGCGCCATCACGATGACATGCTGCGTCACCCGCTCGATGAAGGGCAGGTTGTGCTCGACGACGATCACGGACGTGCCGGAGGCGATGAACGCCTCGATCGCCACGGCCATGCGCTCGCCCAGCACGGGATTGACGCCACCCATCGGTTCGTCGAGGATCACGAGCTGCGGCTGGGCCATGCGAATGCGCGCAAACTCGACGAGGCGCTTCTGTCCTCCGCTCAGGTTTCCGGCCCGCTCGTTGCGCAGTTTGGACAGGCCGAACTCGTCGAGGATCTCTCGCGCCTTCACCAGCTCGGCGGCCGCCTTGACGCGCTGCGCGCTGCTGAGGCCCACGAGCCCACGCAGGAACCCCTCGCGGCCCGCATCCCAACTCGCCATCACCACGTTTTCGAGGACGGTGAGCCCCGGCCATTCGCGCGGCGCCTGGAAGGTGCGGATCAGCCCGAGGCGAGAGATGACGTGTGGGGCGAGGCCTTCGAGCGCCCGTCCCTTGAAGAGCACGGTGCCGCGATCGGGCAGCTTGAACCCGGAGATGAGGTCGATCGCGGTGCTCTTGCCGGCGCCGTTCGGACCGATGAGCCCGGTCACCTGTCCCTGCGGCGCCGCGAACGAACAGTCTTCGACCGCGTAGACGCCTCCGAAGTGCTTGGTCAGCCCGCGGACCTCGAGCGCGGAGGTGGGCGAGGTTGCGCTCAAGCGGTTTGGGCAGCGGGTTCGGGCTTCGGGGCTGGATCGACGTAGCGCCGCTCGGGAAGCAAACCCTGCGGCCTGAACCGTAGGAACAGGACGAGGACCAGGCCGATGATCACGCCGCGCAGCGCCAGGACGATCTGTGGATGGCCCGGCACCTCAGGCAGGAACCGCGTCGATTCCTGCACGAGGAGGCCCATGATGAACACCCCCAGGACCACGCCCCAGATGTTTCCGCGCCCGCCCACCAGCACGGCGGCGTACAGGACGATGATCTCGACCGGCGACCATGCCGAGGGATTGAATGCGCTGAGGTAGGCCGCGAACAGCGCCCCGGCGAAGCCGCCCACACCCGCGCCGAGCACGTAGCCCTTCAGCTTCAGCCGGTAGATGTCGCGGCCGACCGCCGCCGCCGCGCGCTCGTCCTCCCGCAGGGTCCGCAGCGCCATGCCGAAACGGCTGCCGGAGATGCGCCACATGAACAGTAAGACGAGGGCGAACAGGACCAGGCAAAGACCCATCAAGAAGTACTGGTAGGACAGATAGTCGAGGCCGAACCAGTCGCCCATGGGGTCGAAAAGACCGGACAAGCCGTTGTACCCATCGAACAGGGGAACGTACTGGCCGGCCATGACATACATGACGTAGACGGCGCCCAGCGTGACGATGGAAAAATAGATGCCGCGGAGGTGGCGCAGCGCGATCAGCCCGATCACCAGGCCCACCGCCATAGATGTGATGACAGCGGCCACAACGGCTACCGGGTAGGGGAGCTGCAGCCCGAGGATGTAGTGGGCCGGCGGAACCGCCGGTCCGATGGTGAGGACGAGTGTCATGTAAGCGCCGACCGCGATGTAGCCGTAGTACGCGAGGTCGAAGTCGCCTGACCAACCCCAGATCACGTTCAGCCCGAGCGCCATGATTCCGAAGATCGCCCCTTCGGTGAGGACCGAGACAAGGTACGCGCTCATTCGAAGACTGTCCTCCGCGCGTTGGTGAAGAGGCCGCGCGGGCGGACGAGGATGACGATGGCGAGGATGGCAAACGCAAAGGCGAGGTTGTAGCTGGCGCTCAAGTAGCCGCCCGCAAACTCCAGGATGATGCCCACGAGGACAGCGCCGACCATCGTGCCGAAGGCCCTCCCGAGACCTCCCGCAACCGCGGCGGTCAGCGTGATGAGAAAGAAGCTGAAACCGAAGTACGGGTTGAAGGAGCCGACGCTCTCGGCGAGGATGAACCCGGCGTACCCGGCGATCAGGCCGGCGAGGAAGAACGTCGCCGCGGCCACCCTGGCTGCGTTGATACCGGTGACTCGCGCGAGCTCGCGGTTCTGTGATACGGCGCGCAGAGCTTTGCCGAACCTCGTGCGCGAGATGATCAGGTACAGCACGAACGTGATTGCGATGGCCGACGCGATGATCTGCAGGTCGAGGGCCGTGAGCAGGAACGGCCCCAGGTGCCGAGGCGCCCCTGGATCCAGCGTGTAGGCGACGTTGGCCGCCCCGAAGAACATGACCAGTGTGTTCTGGATGACAAACGACAACCCAAGCGTTGCGATGAAGACGATCGTCGGAGTCGCGCCGAAGCGGATGAACGGGCCGATCACCGCCGAGTGCATCAGGAGGGCCGCCACCCCGCCCGCGAGCGCAGCCGCGATCGCGGCCGCGAGCGCGCTGCCCGTCCTCTGATGAACGAGGTACGCCGCGTACGCCCCGATCGTCAGGATCTCACCGTGTGAGACGTTCGCGACGTTGGTCACGGCGTACTCGAGCGTGAAGGCGACCGCGGACAGCGCGAGGATCGACGCCGTGACCAGCGCGAACCCAAGCGTCAGCAGCGCTTCGTTCACGATCTAACTATCCACTTCGGCACGTTGGGGCCGTCTCCGCGAGACCGTCGTCGACGAGTGCCCCTCGCGGCTTTGGCTTACGGCGTAGCGGCAGCCAGGTCGGCGGCCGACAGCAGCTGGATCTGCACCTGCTGGCCGGTGCCCGCGTCCTGCTGGAAGGCGGCGTACGGCCCGAAGACGTTGTGGTATTGGTTGTAGTCGAGCGGGCCGCTGGCGCCATCGAAGTTGATCTTGGTGCCGGCTTTGATCATGTCGTAGCAAGTCTTATACGTGTAGCACTGCGTGCCGGGCGGGTTGGTCACGCTCGTCATCGCGGCGTTGATGTCAGGTCCGTTGATGCTGTTGGCCTTGTCGATGGCGAGCGCCTGGCTGATCACCGCGTCATACGCGTAGTTGGCGTTGGCCAACGGCTGCTGGTTCGCGCCGAGGACTGCGGCGAACTGCTTGTTGAACTCGTCCGCGGCGGCACCGCTGACCGACGTGCCATAGACGGAGATGAGGTGGTCGTGAGCGACCTGGTAGGTGATCGCCCTCAGGTAATCGTCGCCACCCGTGACGTCGGTGCCGACGAACGGGATCGCGAGGTTGTCGAGGTCTTTGAAGTTCTTGAAGAGCACCGCAGCGGTCGCGGCGTCGGTCTGCGTGAAGATCACGTCGGGGTTGGAGCTGATCACGTCCTGCACATTGGTGCGATAGGAGGTCTGGTCAGGGGCGATGGTGATGCTCTTGACCACCGTTCCGCCGAGCTTCGTGAATGTGTTGGTGATCGGTGGCGGGAACGTTTGCGCCGCGATGTCGGAGTAGAAGACGAGAGCGGCCTTCCGGTAGCCTTTCTTGTAGGCGTACAGCGCCATGGCCACGCCGAGCTGGGAGTCAGAAGGGCTGTCCCTCCACAGATACGGGTCCGCGTTCTTGTCGAAAAGTGTGCTGCCGCCCTGGAACTGGGTTGGGATCTTGGCCGACGTCACGATCGGTGAGACGGCGTTGATCTCCTGGGTCTCGGGCCCGATGATCCCGACCACGTTGCTTGCGCCGAGCAGCTGATGGACCGCCGGCACCGAGTCTGCCTCATCGCACTGCGTGTCGGCGTGGTTGATCTGCAGCTGCTGACCGAGGACGCCGCCGCCCTCATTGATCGCCTTCTGGGCCACCTGCGAGCCCTGGAGCATGGCCTGGCCGAGGCTGGCGAGCGTCCCGGTGAAGCACGAGAGCACGCCCATTGTCACGGGGCCGGTCGGCAGCTTGCTGGAGGGGGTGCTGTTGCCGCACGCAGCGATCACGAAGAGCGCCGCGACGGATCCAGCCACCTGGCGCCGGGTACCTACGTGCATGCCCAACACTCGTGGGCGAGCTGGATTGACGGTCATAACGGTCCTCCAGGCCAAAGCTCGGTCGGTTCGGGCGGAGATTAGTCCAGCCTTGGGCCGTTGTCAATGGTTGTACCAGTAGACCTGTGTGCTGGTAGACTCCGCCGCGATGGGCGCGCCATCCACAGCGGCGCTTCGCCCGCTCGAGCGCAGCCGGCGCCTCTACGAAGATGTAGGCGAACGGCTCGGCCTGTTCGTGCGGGAGTCGAGCATGGCGCCCGGAGACCAGTTTCCGGCCGAGCGTGAGCTCGCGCACAGGCTGCAGGTGAGCCGAACGTCGGTCCGCCAGTCGTTCGTCGTGCTTCAGGCCCTCGGCTTCGTCGATGTGCGGCATGGGGAAGGCGTCTTCCTCCGCCGCACACGAGGGTTCGGTGAATCGCTCGCCAAGCTCCTGGAGCGCCGCCGCCGCCTGCCCGACGTGCTCGAGGCGCGTGAAGCGCTCGAGGTCAAGCTGGCCGAGCTTGCGGCGATGCATCGCGGCGACCAGGACCTCGCGGCGATGAGAGCTGCCCTGGCCATGATGCGGGGCGAGATCAATGCCGGCGGACTGGGCACCGAAGGCGACGCCGCGTTCCACCACGCCATCGCACTCGCGGCGCGCAACCAGGTCCTGCTGCACCTCATCGACGCGATGGCCGAGGTGATCCAGGAGAGCCGCGTCGAATCGCTCAGCGAGCCGGGGCGTCCGTCACGCTCGCTCGAGGCTCACACACGCATCCTTGGCGCGATCGAGTCGCGGAGCGCACAGCTCGCCGCGGAAGCGATGCGCCAGCACCTTCGGGTTGTGGCGGACGTTTCCCTGCTCAGGTGGCAGCCGGAAACCGCAGACGATGTCGACGCCGGCGCCTAGCGTCCCGGACGTTCCGGCAGGGGTCCCGGCGCAGGCCTGCGCCCGCTGTGACTCGCCGTTGAGCCGCCTCCTGGTCTGCCCGAAATGCGGCTACCATGCGCCGCTCAGCGCCGCGCAGCGAATCGATCTGCTTGCCGACCGCGGCACGTTTCAAGAATCTGACCGGCATCTCTGGTCCGGAAACCCGATCCATTTCACCGACGGCGTCACCACATATGACAAGCAGCTCGCCCAGGCGCAGGCGGCGACCCGTCTTCTGGATGCGGTCGTAACCGGCCGCGCCCGGGTGATGGGAATCGAGGTGATCCTCGCCGTGTTCGATTTCAGGTTCCTCGGTGGCAGCATGGGAAGCGTCGTGGGCGAGAAGGTCGCGCGGGCGTTCGACTCGGGAAGGCGCCAGCGCAGGCCGGTGATCGCCGTCTGCTCGTCCGGCGGAGCGCGCATACAGGAGGGCATGGTCGCCCTGTTTCAGATGGCCAAGACCACGCTCTGCGCGGCCCGCATGAGGGAGCAAGGAGTTCCGCTGCTCACGGTGCTGGCCGATCCGACGATGGGTGGGGTGCTCGCCTCCTTCGCCAGCATGGGAGACGTGATCCTTGCCGAGCCCCACGCCCGCATCTCTTTTGTCGGCCCGCGGGTGCATGAGAAAGCGTTGGGTGATGCGGTTCCCCCCGGCAGCGCGGAGTTCGCGCTCCTGCACGGCTCGGTCGACGCGATCGTCGAACGCGAGCAGCTGCGCCCGGTGCTCGGCCACCTCGCGTCGATGCTCCGGAAGCCCGAGGCGAGCCGGAGCAAGCACCATGCGGTGCCCAAAGAGGCTGCGCCAACCGGGGCGGGCCGGCCGGTGTGGGAAACCGTGGAGCTGGCCCGGCACCCGGCACGGCCGACCGGTCGCGAGCTCGCGCAGCGCGTGTTCCACGACGTCTTCGAGCTGCACGGGGATCGAAGTGGGGAAGACGACGACTCGATCATGGCGGGACTCGGCACCCTTCGCGGCAGTGCGGTGGTGATCGTCGCGCAGGACCGACGCTCGGCAAACGGCGGCCGGACCAGACCGAGCGGCTACCGCAAGGCGCAGCGCGCCTTCACGATGGCCGAGCGGTTTGCCCTGCCGCTGGTCACGCTCATCGACACATCGGGCGCCGCCACCGATGCCGAGGCCGAAGCCGGCGGTATCACCGCGGCCGTCGCCGAGTCACTCGCCAGGCTTGGGCGGCTTCGCACGGTTGTCATCAATGTCGTGGTCGGCGAAGGTGGAAGCGGCGGGGCGCTGGCGCTGTCGGTAGGCGATCGCCTTCTGATGATGGAGAACGCGATTTTCTCGGTGATCGGTCCAGAAGCGGCCTCGACCATCCTGTACCACGATGCCGCCCACGCACACGAGCTGGCCGGAAAGCTGAAGCTCACGGCTCGCGACCTGCTTGATCTCAAGCTCGTCGATCGCGTGGTGCCGGAGCAACCCGCCGGGCACGAGGCGCCTGAGCTGATGGCAGGCATCCTGCGCCAGGCGCTCGTCGAGGAGCTGGACGGCATGGGTCAGGTTTCGATCAAGAGCGTTGTCTCGCGACGTGAGAGCAGGTTCAGGCACTCGCACGCCCTGCGCGGGCGGCTTCGGATGTTCATGCGACCCTGGCCTGACGCCCTAGACGGCCGCGCAAAAGAGGTCTGAATGGTGGATACGTCAGCCCCGCTTCCGCTGGCGGGCATCCGCGTCCTCGACTTCAGTCACGCGCTCGCAGGTCCTTTCTGCACGATGCTGCTCGGGGACCTCGGGGCAGACGTGATCAAAGTAGAGCCTCCGAACGGCGATCAGTCGCGGCAATGGGGACCTCCGTTCATCAAGGGCGAGTCGTCCTACTTTCTATCGGTGAACCGCAACAAGCGGAGCGTCGTCCTGGACCTCAAGCGCCCAGAGGCGCTGCGCGTCGCGGAGAGGCTGGCCATGGCCGGCGATGTGGTCGTGGAGAACTTCAAGCCCGGCACGATGGCGCGGCTGGGCCTTGACGCGGAAAAGCTCCGGGGCAGGAAAGCCGGTCTTGTCTATGCATCGATCAGCGGCTTCGGCCAGAACCAGCCGACGCTCGCCGGCTACGACCAGATCGCCCAGGGGACGTCGGGCATGATGAGCATGAACGCGATGCCAGAGGGTCCGCCGGCGAAGGTCGGGGTTCCGATCGGCGATATCACCGCCGGGATGTTCGCATCGCAGACGATCCTCGCCGCGCTCGTGGAGCGGGCACGCACCGGCAAGGGGCGGCGCATCGACATCGCGCTCAACGACTCGCTCCTGGCCCTCTTCACGTACCAGGCGGGACGGTTTTTCGCGACGGGAGATGTCCCGAGCCTGGAGGGCAACCACCACGCGACGATCGCGCCCTACGGCACGTTTGCGGTCCGGGATGGGTTACTCAACGTGGCAGTCGCAAGTGACGACCAGTTCATGCGCTTCTGCGAAGCCATTCGCGCGCCCGAGCTTGCCGAAGACCCCCGGTTCGCGAGCAATGCCCTGCGCCAGGCGGCGAAGCTCGAGCTCGCGAGCGCGATTGAAGGCCACCTCAGGGAGGACACGCGAGCCCGCTGGCTCGAGCGATTCGAGCAATACGGAATTCCAGCAGGTCCCATCCTTGGCATGGACGAGGCATTCGCGAGCCCGCTCGCGACCGAGCGCGACATGACGGTGGAGATCGCACATCCGCGCTCAGGTCTCATCACGCAGGTCGGCGCACCGTGGAAAATCGACGGGGCTTCCAGCCCGATCCGGATCCCGCCGCCTCTGCTTGGACAGCACACCGCCGAGGTGCTGAGCGAGTGGCTTGGCACAGACTCGAGCGAGCTCGATGAGCGATAGCCCGCCCCTCGCCGGAATCCGCGTGGTCGAGGTCGGCAACTATATGGCCGCGCCGTTTTGCGCGATGCAGCTCGCGGACCTCGGCGCGGAGGTCATCAAGGTAGAGCACCCCGACGGTGGAGACCAGGTGCGCCAGTCGGCGCCGTTGATCGACGGCGAGGGTTCCGCATTCATGCGACTCAACCGCAACAAGCGCTCGATCGCGCTCGACCTCAAGTCTCAACGGGGCAAGGAGATCTTTCGCAAGCTCGCCGCCACCGCGGACGTGGTTGTGGAGAATCTTCGCCCTGGCACGATGAAGGATCTCGGCCTCGAGTACCAGAGCCTTGAGCGAGTCAACCCCGCATTGATCTACGTCGCAGCGTCGGGCTGGGGTCAGGACGGCCCGCTCCGCGACCAGCCGGGCATGGACATCATGGCGCAGGCCCGCTCGGGCCTCATGAGCATCACCGGAACGCCCGGGGGTGAGCCCGTGAAGATTGGCGTCCCCATGTGCGACCTGGTGTGCGCCTTGTACGGCGCCCTCGCGGCCGTGGCCGCGCTCTGCGAGCGGCGCCAGAGCGGGAAGGGTCAGTACATCGACGTCTCGCTGCTCGAGGCGGGAGTGTCGTTTGCGATCTGGGAGGCGGGCAGCTTTTTTGCCACGGGCTCCATCCCGCAGCCGTCAGGCTCTGCCCACCAGAACGCAGCTCCCTACCAGGCTTTTCGGGCCTCGGACGGCTGGCTGACCATCGGCGCGACCACCAGGCCCAACTGGACGGCGCTGTGTCGGGCTCTGGGTCTGGATGGCTTGCTCGGCGACGAACGCTACCTCGACTCCAACCTTCGTCATCGCAACCGTGAGGCGCTGGCCTCGACGATCGAATCCGTCACGTCGACTCGATCGGTGGGACACTGGCTGGGCGTGCTGGGCGAGGCGGGGGTTCCGTGCGCACCGATCCAGGATTACGGACAGGTGTTCACCGACCCGCACCTGCTGGCGAGGCACTACTTCTGGGATGCCCCGCATTCCAAGGTCGCGCCCGTCCGCCAGCTGGGCTCGCCGATGCGTTTCTCACGGACGCCGGTCCGGCGCGACACGGCAGGGCCGCTGCTGGGAGAGGACACCGCGGAGCTCCTGGCCGAGCTGGGCTACCGAGAGGCGGACTGATGGGCGAGAGCGCGGACGAGCTGATCGTCGAGCGCCGCGGCGCGATTGCGTGGATCACGTTCAACCGGCCACAGGCGCGCAATGCGCTCACGTGGAACATGTACGACCGGCTCGAAGCCGCCTGCCACGATGTGATCTCCGATCGCGGGGTTCGCGCGATGGTGCTGACGGGCGCCGGCGGCCGGGCCTTCGTGGCGGGGACCGACATCGGGCAGTTCCGTGCATTCAAAACGGAACAGGACGCGCTCGATTACGAGGCGCGGGGAAACGTGATCATGAGCACGCTGGAATCTGTTCGGGTGCCGGTGATCGCCGCCATCGCGGGCCCGTGCACCGGAGCCGGCGCTGCGATCGCGGCGTGCTGCGACCTTTGTATCGGATCCCCTTCCGCGCGCTATGGGTTCCCGATCGCGCGCACGCTGGGCAACTGCCTGTCGATGGCCAATTACACGCGCGCCGCGGCCCTGGTCGGGCTCGCGCGGATGAAGGACTTGATGATGCGGGCGAGGTTGATGGACGCCCGGGAGATGCTGGCGTGTGGGCTGCTTTCGGAGGTCACCCCCGACGAGGAGTCGCTGCTGCCCAGAGCGCAGTCCCTTGCAGAGGAGGTGGCGTCGCTCGCCCCACTCACCCTGTGGGCGAGCAAGGAAGCGCTGCGGCGGGTGCGCGATACGATGATGCCCAAGGACGCCGACTCCGACCTGATCATCGCCTGTTACACATCGCGGGACTTCCAAGAAGGCATAGAGGCTTTCCTGGCCAAGCGGAAGCCGAACTGGATCGGGCAGTAAGAGTCGATGGCACAAGCCGGCAGAGGGTGAGGGTCAAGCCTATTGACACGATGACGCATCGCGGCGTAGCGTGAGCGTCGAAACCGGTACGTTTGAGTACTGAAACGTTGTCGACACGGGAGCAATGGCCGAGATGATTTCATTCGAGCTGAGCGACGAGCAGCGTGAGATCCGGGACTGGGTGCACAGCTTTGCGGAGAAGGAGATCCGCCCGGTCGCGCACCAGTACGACGAAGCCGAGGAGTTTCCGTGGCCGGTGGTGAAGAAAGCCGCGGAGGTCGGCCTCTACGGAGTGGAGTTCCTCCAGCAGACCTACGGCGACGCCACCGGCATCATGCCCGCGCTGGTCGCCGAGGAGCTGACCTGGGGCTGCGCGGGCATCGCCCTGGCCATCCAGGGTACCGGCCTGCCCATCGCCGCGATCTTCTCCCAGGGAACCCCGGAGCAGATCGCGACCTGGATCCCGGCGTGCTTCGGGACGGTCGACAAGCCCGCGCTCGGAGCTTTCGCGGTCACCGAGCCAGACGCCGGCTCTGACGTCTCCTCGATGAAGACCCGAGCCGTGCGCAAAAACGGTGACTGGGTGATCAACGGCCAGAAGGTGTTCATCACCAACGGAGGGATCGCCGACGTTCACGTCGTCGTGGCGGCGGTCGAGCCGGAGCTCGGCACGCGCGGCCAGGCGAGCTTTGTCGTAGGGCCCGGCACCAAGGGCTTGCGCATGGGCAAAAAGGAAAAGAAGATGGGGATCCGGGCCTCGCACACCGCGGAGGTGCTGCTCGAAGACTGCACGATCCCAGCCGAGAACGTGCTGGGCGGCGTGGAGAAGCTGGAGGCGAAGCTGGCACGCGCTCGCGAGGGAACGCACTCGCGCTCCTCGGTCGCACTGAAGACCTTTGAGCTGTCGCGGCCGATCGTCGGCGCGCAAGCGCTCGGGATAGCACGCGCGGCGTTCGAGTTCGCCCTAGCCTACGCCAAGGAGCGGAAGCAGTTCGGCCGCGCCCTGATCGAGAACGAGGCGATCGCCTTCATGCTCGCCGACATGGCGACGGAGATCGAGGCGACGCGAGCGCTCATCTGGCGCGCGCTGTGGGAAGGCCGCAATGGTGGTGAGTTCAAGAAGGCCGAGGGCTCCATGGCGAAGCTGAAGGCCGGTGAGGTCGCCGTCAAGGTGACCGAGCAGGCGATCCAGATCTGCGGCGGGTATGGCTACATCCGCGATTTCCCCGTCGAGAAATGGCACCGCGACGCCAAGATCTACACGCTCTTCGAAGGCACAAGCGAGATACAGCGCATCGTCATCTCGAGAGCGTTGGCCAAGAACTAGACATGGCAGCCGCCCCCGGCGTCCTGCAGCGCAGGGACGCACGGCTGGAGAAGCGCCGGAGACGGATCGCGGAGGCGGCCCTGGTTCTGTTCGCGACGCACGGCTACAACGCAACCTCCGTCGAGGAGGTCGTCGAACGGGCCAGGATGTCCAAGTCCGCGTTCTATGAGTTCTTCACGTCGAAAGAAGACTGCTTCCGCGAGCTGTTGTTGCTCGAAGGCGGAGCATTGATCCAGGACGTGCTCGCGAGCGCTGCCGCCGGTCGCAACCATCACGAAAGGCTGCGGTTCGGCATCACCACATTCGTGCATTCGTGCTTCGACCGATCGTCCGTCGCGCGCCTGCTGATCGTCGAGTCGGTCGGGCTCAGCGAGGGCGTCGACGAGGTACGGCACGAGCTGCAGGGCAGGTTCGCGGATGCGGTGGGGGAGGAGGTCCGCCATGCGATGGCCCACGATCCCTTCTATGCGGACAAGGACCCACGCGTCTTCGGTCGCGCGCTGGTGGGGGCGGTCAGCGACGCCGTCGGCTACTTCCTGACCCACCCGGGCATGGACGCCGATTCCCTGGCCGAGAGCCTCTGCAGGATCTTCGCCCCTTAGCGCCCGTGTCCCAGCTGGACCGCGTTCGCCGGATCTACGACCGCAACCCCGCCGCTTATCACCGCGGCTCGGCCCTGACCGAGCGCCTGCTCGCCGAGCGCCGCCGAGAGGTGGGGGAGATCGTGACCGGCCGGCTGCTCGACATCGGTTTTGGCACGGGCTTGAGCCTGCCCCACTACCCACCCTCGGTCGACGTGGTCGGGATCGACGCGAGCCTGGGCATGTTGCATTTCGGTCGCGCGCAGGCGGCGCGGCTGGGCCGGCCGGTGCAGCTGATCGAGATGGACGCCGAGCACCTGGCGTTTGCCGATCGAACCTTCGACTCGGTCGCGTTCAACTTATGCCTGTGCACGATCGAGGACCCGGAGCGAGCTCTCCGAGAAGCCAGGCGAGTGGCCCGGCCGGGGGCGCCGCTGGTGTTCCTCGAGCACGTGCGCAGCCACCTGCTGCCGGTCGCGCTTTTGCAGGACGTGGCGAGCCCGCTCCTGGTCGCCCTGCAGCAGGACCACTTCAACCGCCGCACTGAACAGATCATCCGGCGGGCGGGAGTGGAGCTGGTCTCCGTGGAGCGCTTCGCGCTGGGCTTCTTCAACCTGATCGTGGGGCGGGCGCCCGAGGCTACTTAAAAGAAGCGGGTGGTCGCCAGGCGCGCGGCGTTTACAGGCCAGGGAAGCTGAAAACTTGCAATCCGAACACCTGTTCGCTATGCTGTGATTGCGAACATGCGTACTCTGAGCACCCAGGTCCGGCTGAGGCGGTTGATCCGCTCCTTCGATGAGGCGGTCACACGCCTGCTGTCGGACCCTCACGAGCGCTCCGCGGCCGGCTCGGTCGCAGCCAGGCTCCTGGAGCTTGCCACGGCGGTTCGGGAGGCCTGGCGGCGGGAGAACGCCGCCGCACCGCTGCCCGCGGCCCTCGACCGCTACGTCCGCGATGCTCTACGGACCATCGATCTCGCGATCGCGGGCGTCCAGCAGGCGGGCGCCGACCTCGAACTGCTGAGGCAGGACTTCGAGGAGGCGGCGCTGCCGTTGGAGATCTTCATGCGGGGCCTGGACGCCGAGCCGGCCCTACAGCGCTCCGCGTAGCGCTCAGCCAATCCGCAGGCGGTCCCAAGGGAGCGAAGCCGACGAATTCACGACGGAAGATCGAGCCCGCCTCAGCCCGAGCTCAAGCTGTCGTTAGCAGTCATTATCGTCACCATCGACTCTGGTTGGGGCGGGGCATTCGCAGGACGCCTGTACCCTTCCTTCCCTGCTTGGATGGGTGTGATTCTCGACGAGATGCGGATGAGGCTCCGGGGAGAACCTGAATGTCTGATCGGGCCCTCAGTTCCGGAGTAACGCTTTGCGAACGGCGTCCTGGTCGATCCGGCCCTCTGCGACCACGCTACCGTCGACCATGACCACGGGCACGCGCCAGTCGTAGAGGCGATAGAGCGCGCGGTCGGCGTCGACGTCGCGCAGCTCAGGCTCGACGCCCAGAGCTCTCAGGGCGCTCAGAGCCTCATCGCACAGGTGGCAGCCCCCGCGGGTGACCAATATGACCTCCACGTATCCGAGGCTACTTGATCCTTCCTAGGCAGGTAGATGCAGGATCTCCCCCGCCTCGATCACCGGGCCCTGCAGACCGTTCGCCCGCTCGATGTCATCCACCCTGGCGCGCACGTCATCCGACGGGTAGCGCTGGGCGGCGATCGACCACAGGGTGTCGCCGGGCTGCACCACGACCGTGGAGTATGGGGCGACCGTACCGCCGTGCGCCACGATGGCCAGCCACAGGCTGACCGCCAGCGCCAGGAGCAGCACCACGGCCAGGCGGCCGGCCGGACGTATGCGGCGCGCCGAGCGCAGCGGGCGGATTCCATAACCTGCGGCGTACATCTGTTCGGCAAGACTAGCGAACGGGTGTTCGGAAGTCAAGAGAGACGAACAAAGGTTTGCACTGGACGGGCAGGAATGCTAGGATCGGCATCGGAGCCCCACTACACGTTGGAGATGAAACTGAATTGACCGAACAGCTCACCGAACGACAGTCCAAGATTCTCGACTACATCAGGCGAGTCACCCGCGAGCGCAGCTACCCGCCCAGCGTGCGCGAGATCGGCGAGAACGTAGGGCTGAGCTCGAGCTCAACCGTCCACAACCACCTGAACCAGCTCGAGCGGCGCGGCCTGATCAAGCGCGACCCCAGCAAGTCCCGCACCGTGCAGCTCGTCCAGGACGCCAACGTCGACAATCAGCGGCGCAACGCGGTGTCGATACCGGTCATCGGCAACGTCGCCGCCGGTGCCCCCATCCTCGCCGAGGAGAACATCGAAGACCACGTCCTTCTCTCCCCCGATATGGCGCAGGAAGGCTTCTTCCTGCTCCGCGTCAGGGGCGAGAGCATGATCAACGCCGGCATCCTGGACGGCGACCTGGTGCTCGTCCGCCCTCAGCAGGAGGCGCCAAACGGTACGATCGTGGTCGCGCTCGTGGACGGCGACGCGACCGTCAAGCGCTTTGAGCGAGGCAACGGGCACGTCAAGCTCGTCGCCGAGAACCCTGCCTACGAGCCGATCGTGACCACCAACGTGAGCCTTGTCGGCGTGGTGCGCGGCGTGATCAGGATGTTTCGCTAGGCACGAACTGTTCGAACCGGCGCGCTTCGTGCCGCGGCACCCACCCCCACGCCCTCGTGCCGCCATCGACGTACTCGGTGCGCTCCACACCGCCTACTTTGCGTAGGGCGGCGAGCACTCGCTCGCTTCCGTAAGGCACCAGGATCTCGAGGTTCACGATGTCGCTGCGGCTGGCCTGGTCCATGGCGTCCAGCAGGTCCTCGAAACCTGTCTGGTTGGTCGCCGAGATGGGTATGGCGCCCGGATAGCGGGCTGACAGCGCGCCGATCGCCCGGCGCCGCGAAGCGGGTCCGAGCAGGTCGACCTTGTTGAGGGCTACGACGCGGGGCTTGTCGCCCGCCCCGAGCTCTCCCAGGATCTGCTCCACCGTGGCGGCCTGCTCCTCCGCGGCGGGCGAGCTGGCATCCATCACCTGGACGATGAGGTCGGCCTCGGTCACCTCCTCGAGGGTCGCCCTGAAGGCAGCCACCAGGTCGGTCGGCAGCTTCTGGATGAAACCAACGGTGTCGGTGATGAGGAGCTCCCGGCCGGCCGGCAGCGCGACCTTGCGGGTCGTGGGGTCCAGGGTCGCAAAGAGCTTCTGCTCGGCGCGCACGCCGGCGCCCGTCAGCGCATTCATCAAAGTGGATTTGCCGGCGTTCGTATAGCCCACGATCGCGGCCGTCTCGAGGGCGGCGCGCCGGCGTCCCGTCCGCTGCTCGGCGCGCTGCGTGCGGACCTGCTCGATCTGTCGCTCCAGGTCTCGCATGCGCCTGCGGATCCGGCGCCTTTCGACCTCGATCTGCTGCTCGCCGAATCCACCGCGCGCTCCAACGCCGCCGCGGCGCCCACCGACCTGACGGTCGTATGCGTACGCGCCGATCAAGCGCGGGAGCAGGTGATGCAGCCGAGCAGCTTCGACCTGCAAGCGACCCTCGTGGGTTCGGGCGTGCTGGGCGAAGATCTCGAGGATGACCTCGGTGCGGTCGAGCACTCTCGTCTTCAGGTCGAGCTCGAGGTTCCGCTGCTGGCGCGGACTCAGGTCCTCGTTGCACATGATCACGTCGAACCCGCCTTCGACCCTCATGGCGCGCAGCTCTTCGACCTTGCCCATGCCGATGAAGTGCCTCGCATCGACCTGGCCGCGCCTCTGCACGTCCGAGCCGACGACGTCGGCGCCCGCGGTGCGCGCGAGATCCGTGAGCTCGACCATCTGCTCGCGCACCAATTCTTCGGTCGAGCCGGGGAGCAGAACGCCGATGAGATATGCCCGCTCGCGCGGCGACCTGGTCGTGATCACTTGAAACGGGCCCCCACGAAATCGCGGCGAAGCCTCGGATTTCGTTGGGGTTTCAGAGCTTGAGCATCCTCATTCGCGCCATTGCCTCTTCGAGACGGGCGTCGGGCGCTGTGACGGATAGCCTGAAGTAGCCCTCGCCGTGCGCGCCGAAGCCGACGCCCGGCGTGATGTTGACACCGACCTCGTCGAGCACGTGAGCCGCAAAACCGATTGAGTCATACCCTTGCGGGACCTGCGCCCAGACATAGAAGGTCGCGCGCGGAGGCTTGACCTTCCAACCGAGGTCGTTGAGCGTGTCGGCGACCAGCCGGTGACGCCTGGCATAAACGTCGCACGCCGCGCGCGTTTCGTGATCTCCCCCATTCAGCGCCTCGATCGCGGCCCACTGGACCGCCTGGAAGATGCCCGAATCGATGTTGGTCTTCAGCTGGCCGATGAGCCCCACCAGGTCGGCTCTGCCGCATACCCAACCGATTCGCCAGCCGGTCATGTTGAAGGTCTTCGACAGAGAGTGAAACTCCAGGCCGATCTCCTTCGCCCCCGGGATCTCGAACAGCGTGAGCGGCCGGTAGCCGTCGAAGGCGATCTCTGAGTACGGCGCGTCGTGGCACAGGATGATGTCGTGGCGGACGCAGAACGCAACAGCGCGCTCGAGGAAGTCGCGGTCGGCGACTGCAGCGGTCGGGTTGTTCGGATAGTTCAACCACATGAGCCGGGCGCGCTGCGCGACGTCAACCGGAATCGCGTCCAGGTCCGGCAGCCAATGATTGGCGGCCGTCAAAGGCATGATGAACGGCTCGGCGCCGGCCATCAACGCACCGGTCACGTACACGGTGTAGCCGGGGTCGGGCGCCAGCACCACGTCGCCAGGGTCGACCAGCGCGAGCGGCACATGGGCGATTCCATCTTTGGAACCGAGCGTGGGCAGAATCTCGGTCGACGGATCAAGCGTCAGGCCGGATCGATGACCGTACCAACCGGCGATCGCCTCGCGAAGCTCTGCGAGCCCGAAGTACGACGCGTAGCGATGATTGGCCGGGTCCGTGGCCGCCTCCTGCAGGACATGCACGATGCGCGGCGGCGTCGGCAGATCCGGGTCGCCGATCCCAAGCGAGATCACGTCAACCCCGGCCATCTTCTTCTCCTGGACTTTGCGATCGATCTCGGCGAACAGATACGGCGGGATCTTGTTCAGGCGGTGCGCGCCTGGGTGCACTGTCTTGCTCATGCGGCATCCCCCACGTACTTGAGGATAGCGGGCAGCGGATCGGGCTCGATCTCAAACCACCGTACGCGAGAATCGCGCTGCCACCATCGCAGCTGCCGGCGCGCATACCTTCGGTTGGAACGAGCCATCGCAAGCGGCAACTCTTCCAGGGTGAGGTCGCCGTTGATATGTACCAGGGTGTCGCGGTATCCGATTCCCGTCAGCACACTGGCGGTGGCGGGAACTCCGGCCTCGAGCGCCGATCGTGTCTCGGCCACGAGCCCCCGCGCGACCTGCCGGCGGCTGCGCTCGTCGAGCCTGCGATCGATGAGATCGAGTGGTGCGGACAGACCGATGCGAAGCGCTTCCCATGACGGCAGCGTGCGTGTGCGCAGGCGTCGCAGCGGCGGGCCCGCCGTTTGCAGGATCTCGATTGCGCGGATTACACGGACCGGGTTCTGCAGCTCGACTCCTGGATCGGGGTCCAGCGACAATAGCCTCTCTCGCAAGGCGGATACATCCAGGCCCTCGAGCTCAGCTCGCAGCGCGGGGTTCGGCGGAACGCCGGTGAAGCTGAACCCATCGCAGAGCGCATCCACGTACAGCATCGTGCCGCCCTCGACGATGGGGGTCTTGCCCCGCGCCGCGATGTCCGCGACCGCAGCCTGCGCGCCCTCCACGTACTGGGCGGCGTTGAAGCCTCCCGCGGGGTCCACGAAGTCGACCATGTGGTACCGAACCTGCGCCCTCTGTTCAGCGCTCGGCTTGTTGGTGGCGATGTCCAGCCTTCTGTAGACCTGCTTCGAATCCGCGACTACGATCTCGCCGTGCAGCTCGAGTGCGAGTCGAAATGCCAGTTGAGATTTTCCGATGCCAGTCGGGCCGACGATGACCGGAACGCGCAAGGAGTTTAGTAGTTTCGGCGGAAGTGCCGTGTCAGCTCCTGCCATTCGACGAGCAACCGGGTCGGGCGCCCGTGCGGGCAGGTGACCGACTCCTCGGTCGATTCGAGGTCGGACAGGAGTCGGCGCTGTTCCGCGACGTCGAGGACATCTCCGAACCTCACGGCCGAATGGCAGGCCAGTGCCGCGGCCGCGCGCTCCAGCGCTCCGTCCCCGCGGCTCTCGGCGAGGGCCGCCAGCGTCTCCTGCACGGCGGCGGTCGCCCGTCCGGCGGGCATCTCGACCGGCACTGCGGTGATGCGCAAACTGCGAGGTCCGAACTCTTCGAATTCCAGGCCGAGGTTGGCGAGATCCGCCCGATGATCTGCGGCCGCCGCAATCAGCGCGGGCTCCACGTCCACCGCCTGCGGGATGAGCAGAGGCTGGCTCATCCCGCGTCCGGAACGCAGCCGCTCCAGCAGCCGGTTGTAGAGCACACGCTCGTGAGCCGCGTGCTGGTCGACCAGCACGAGAC